>JAXHTN010000020.1:0-14841 GCA_034190145.1 Halobacteriota archaeon
TCTTGTTTATCTTACAATTCCCACCTCCATTTTCTCAGGTTACTTTGTCAGTATGTATTGGGATTATAGTACCAGGATAAGACTCATAATAACGCTCTGTATATTGCTTTTACTTCCAAGCACCATGATTCTGGGTGCATACTATTCCGAAGTAAGCTATGTTCATGCCGATGGTAATGAACTCCTTGCAATGGAGTGGATTAAAAAGAATACTTCAGTAGATGATATTTTCTTCGAAGAGCCTTACATGTTTCCTAGAATTCCGCTTGTAACCGGCAGACGAGTTGCATTTGCCGGTCCCCTCTATATGGAGCAGTACCATGGAGTTTCAGATAGCAGGAGATATATGGACATCCTTTCTGAGACTGATTCTCTTGCACTAAACTCAGATCTACATTTGATGAACGTCTCGTACGTCTTCATCGGTCATAGAGAGTCTGGGTATCAGTTCACGCAAGCCCTAAGTGATGAAAAAATGTTTGATAAGGTTTATGATAAATACGGGGTCAGTATATACAGGGTAATATAACGTGGAAATTACAATAATAGGTGCATTTGCACTTTTGGTAGCCTTTATTTATCTCATCTTTTTACCCGGTTATAACTTATTGAGGACGATTGGAAAGCTCGAAGATCTAGAGATAGAGGAGGTAATAATTATAAGTTGTGGTGTTGGAATAATAATTTTGACATTTTTATCGCTTTCTCTGAGTATTCCCGGAAGTATCGGAATTGATATGAATAACTTAATATTTAGCATGTTGATTGTAATTATATTTTCTAACAAGGAAGTGATTTATCATCTCAGAAGAGCAGATGCAAAATGATTTGAATCTACTGATATCCCAGGGTCACCATTTTGTAGGAAGGCATAGTGCCGTTAAGACTTGTATGTGGCTTAAACGTTCTATGAGGGATAAAGGTAACTGTTATAAGAACAAATTTTATGGGATAAACTCTCATAGGTGTCTTCAGATGACCCCATACATCGGGTGCAATCACAAGTGCATATTCTGTTGGAGGCCACTGGATTTGAATATGGGAGATCTTACTGAATGGGACGATCCGGAGACTATTGCGAGTGGCTGCATATCCGCCCAAAAAAAACTAATTTCAGGATATAAAGGCGCGCCAACAACCAATCTTGACAAATTTTACGAGGCTATTGATCCAAAACACGTTGCAATATCACTTATCGGTGAGCCCACTTTATATCCTTATCTTCCGGAGCTTATATCGAGATTTCATGAGGCGAATATGACTACCTTCCTCGTTACAAATGGGACAAATCCTAAAATTATCGAGAAGGTAGAACCAACCCAATTGTATCTTTCCCTAGGAGCACAGGATAGAGAGACTTATCTTAAAGTCTGTAGGCCAGATAACGATTATTGGGATAGAATAAATAAATCTCTCCAGGTTTTAAGTAAGAAAGAATGCAGGGTTGCTATACGTATCACCCTCGTTGATGGGGTAAATTTGAAGGATGCCAGTAAATATGCAGAGTTACTGGATAAGGCAGATCCAGATTTTGTCGAAGTCAAGGCATACATGCATCTCGGTCATTCACGAAAGAGACTGAATCGTACCTGCATGCCACCCCACGTAAAAGTTAAATCATTTGCAAGAGATATTGCAAGTGAAATAGGTTACAAGGTTGTTAGTGACTCTGAGGTCAGTAGAATAGCACTGATATCAAATAGGAGTGAAACTGGATTGGAGCTATCAGAATGCGTAAATTCGGATTAATTATAGCAATATCTCTTGTATTATCAATACTATTTAACATTCCTGTCAGTGCAGCTCAAAGTTCAGTCTATCTAATTGAGATAGAAGGGACTATATCGATGGGCACTTCCATGGACGTTCGAGAGGGCCTAAGAGAAGCAATTGAGATGGGTGCAAATGCCGTCTTAATCGAACTTGACACACCCGGTGGCCTCGTTGATGCGATGGATGAGATCACTCAAGAGATTGAGAACTCTCCGATTCCTGTAATTACGTATGTCCCAAAAGGAGCCAAATCATTCTCTGCCGGATCGTTTATTCTCCTCTCAGGACATGTAGCTGCAATGGCCCCTGGTACGCCCACTGGTGCAGCAACTCCGATATCAATGGGGATGACTGGTGAGGCTACTCCTGTCGAGAACAAGACTGTTAATGCCTACGCTGCTATGATGAGGGGGATTGCTCTGAGACGAGGGAGAGATGCAGAAACTGCCGAACTTTTTGTCACAAAAGGTATCAGTCTTACCGCTGAAGAGGCCCTCGAAAAAGGTGTTATCGATCTGATATCAACAAGCAGGGAGGATCTACTTGAGAAGACCAATGGCATGACAGTTGAGGTGCAAAATGAAGAGATCATTTTGAGTACAAAAGATGCTGAGGTTATAGCCCAGGAAGTGACCATTAGATCCGAAATTGTCAACTATTTCGGTAATCCCCAGATCGCATTCATACTGCTTATGGTGGGGATATACGGGATAATCTTTGGTTTCATGGCCCCTGGAACGTATGTCCCTGAGACGATTGGTGTAATATGTCTGGTTCTCGCACTTTATGGGATAGGTTTCTTCGAAGTCAATGTCTTTGGAATGGTCCTAATAATCGTTGCCATGCTTATGTTTGTTGGCGAAACACTCACCCCGACATTTGGAATACTTACACTTGGAGGTATCGTCTGCCTTATCATTGGTGCTTTTATGTTCCCAGTGGAACCATTCCTGTCCAGAGGCTGGTTCGAAAGCTTCAGAATCCTCGTTTACACGATATCGGTATCATCAGCCATATTCTTCATCTTTGCCTTAACTGCTGTAGTAAAAATCAGAAGGCAAAGATCAACGACGGGAACTGATGAACTTCTTGAGATGGTAGGTATAGCAGAGTCAGATATATCACCAGAAGGTAAAGTTAAAGTCAGAGGTGAGATCTGGAATGCCATTACACGTGGAGAGGAGATAAGAGAAGGTGAAAAGGTGAAGGTTCTGGATCGTGATGGTCTGACTCTTATCGTTGAAAGTGAAGGCCCTGGAGGGCAAGGGTAACAGTTACTATTTTATATATTCAATTCTTATTTCTATCTGTGATTCTATGACAAGGAGCTATCATTTAGCGATTCTTGTAGTGATGGTTTTTTTGTTAACCACGTTCTCAGGGTGCACTGGAGAAGGGCCAGAAGTGACAGAAGAGTTCAACGAAGAATATGAAGTAGTTGAAGGTACGGTCTTGAGTTTAAAAACTTTTAACGGTGAGATAAATATTGAAGGAGGCAACAGCAATAAGGTGGTAATAAGTGCGATTAAAAGAACTCGTTTTGGAGAAAATGAGTTTGAAAATGTCGAAATTGAAGTAACCCAGGAGGATGGAGTACTAAATATAGAGACAAAGCACTTAAGAGATTGGGTAAGTAGAGTCTCGGTTGATTTATCTGTTAAAGTTCCAAATAATGTAATAATTGATTCTGTTGATACATCAAATGGAGATATTGACATCACGGGGATTAAAGGAGATGTAGAGGTAAGAAGCTCCAACGGCGAAATCAACATAAGTGATGTTGATGGGTTTGTAAAAGCAAGTACGGACAACGGTAGAATTTATATCGAAGAAACGAAGGGTATAAGTGATCTTGATTCGTCTAACGGGGATATTATTGCCAATATATCTGATTTTAAAGATAATTCCAAGGTGAGTAGTAGTAATGGTGAGATAACTCTTTATCTGAATCCATCATTAAATGCTGAAATTTATATGAGGACTTCAAATGGTAAAATATCGACAGGTGATGTTTTATTGACGATAACGGAATACGATAAGAGTAGTATCAGGGGTGTAATAGGTATTGGAGGGGATCAAATAACAGTTGAAACCTCAAATGGCAATATAAATCTTTATATGCAATAACATTAGGTTTTCTCTGGTATATACCTCGTTTGTATGTGCTATTTACTTTTTATTGGGGTTTAGCCGTCTTTGATCCACCATATAAATTATTGTTTAAAGTCCGGTTTTAAGAAAAAATTCAAAACTTTTATCTAATATTGTCGCTAAAGAAGGCCAGTTACCGTTTTAACATTAAATTTGGAGGATTAATAATGACAAAAAAAGATATTGTTGAAGAGTTAAAACCACTCTTTTACCCAAGATCAGTTGCAATAGTGGGTGCTTCTAAGTCTCTTGTCAAGATAGGGACGATGACTCTTATGAGTATAGTTGTTGGGGGTTTTGAAGGTGGAATATACCCTGTCAACAGGAAAGGCGGAAGGATTCTGGGAAAGAAGGCGTATACGGATTTTAAAAGTTTACCGGACGATTCGGATCTTCTTATAGTCTGCGTGCCTGCTGTTGCCGTTCCTGAAGTTCTTGAAGACGGAATCGATGCCGGAATCGGAGCTGCTGTTATTATATCATCAGGATTCGGCGAAGTAGGACCAGAGGGTAAGAAACTTGAAAATGAGGTAGTAAAGATTGCAAGAGATGGTGGAATACGCTTCGTTGGGCCTAATTGTATGGGTATATGCAGTTCACCTGTGAAGCTACACGCACTCATGAATATGATGATTCCAAAGGCTGGTGACGTATCTTTCGTCTCTCAAAGCGGAACACTAGGTACTGTAAACATGCTTGTTGCATCAAACCATGGAATCGGCTTCAACAAGTTTGTGAGTAGTGGAAACGAAGCAGACCTAAGGGCCGAGGACCTACTTGAGTACTTCGCAAAGGATGAAGATACCAAACTATGTTTATCTTTCATTGAAGGACTGAGAGAGGGTAGAAGGTTCTTTGAGGTGAGTAAAGAAGCCACTACAAGAAAACCTTTCATTATGCTGAAGGCCGGAGCAACAGAGCAAGGTGCAAAGGCAGCCAACTCCCACACAGGTTCTCTTGCAGGATCATACCAGATAAACAGTGCAGCTCTAAGACAGGCAGGCGTTCTAATGGCTACAACCGGGACCGAGATGCTTGAGCTCTTGAAAGCTTTTTCGCTATTACCACTTCCTGATGGTAAAAGGGTAGGTATTGTGACACCTGGTGGTGGTGCAGGAGTTCTGGCAGCCGATGCTTGTGGAAAAGTAGGTCTTGAGGTTCCAACATTATCAAATGGCCTGATTGAAGAGATGAACGAGTATCTACCACCCTTCTGGAGTCATGGAAATCCGGTCGACATAACTGCTTCCGGTGGTATAGGCGGTTCCGGTGGAGCAGACTTTTCAGCGCTTACCGATTCCCTTGAGATACTCATGAGAAGTGGCGAGGTTGACAGTGCGATATGTATGGGTGTCAGTTTCTCGGATATGATGGATACGATACTTGACAACTTCCCAGAAAACTTCAGGAATATGCTTGGTCCGATGACTGCTGCTATAGCACCTATCGAGAAGAGTTTCAATGACAAGTTGATCGAGATAAAGGAGAAATACGATAAACCGATAGTCCTCATGGGTGTACATGAGTCCGTACCAAAAAGTGCACTAGAACTTGAAAAGAATGGTATTATACTCTATAGCGAACCGGAGATTGCAGCCTATGCGCTATCAAAGATGGCGTGGTACAGCGATTACTTGAAAGCAAACAACGGAAAATAAATAGTTCGGTGGGGCGAGAAGGTTACAGCCATATTTCTTGTCCGCAAAAGATATCACGCCCCCTTTGAGGGGCATCTTTTTTTTGGTTCAAACGAAAGATTTTTAGTTGTAGTATTGTGTCTGGTTATATCATAGGTGAAAAAGATGTCTGAGATCGGCAAGAGAGTCAGGATTGAAAGAATACTTGATAGAAAGAGTGGTAATATGTTAATAGTCCCCATGGATCATGGGATCTCCTCAGGCCCGATAGATGGGCTTATTGATATGAAGAAGGCTGTTGATGATATTGCCGAAGGTGGTGCAGACGCCGTTTTACTCCACAAAGGAATAGTCCGTTCAAGCCACAGAGGATATGGTAGGGATATTGGCCTAATAATTCACCTATCAGCGAGTACCTCACTTGGACCGGATCCTCTCAACAAGGTATGGGTTACAAGTGTCGAAGAAGCCATCAGGCTTGGTGCGGATGCTGTTAGCGTTCATGTGAACGTCGGTGCAGAAGACGAACCTGACATGCTTATGGAACTCGGAAATACTGCCGAAATATGCAATAGTTGGGGAATGCCACTTCTTGCAATGATGTATCCAAGGGGAGAGCGAGTGAAAAGTGAGCATGACGTCGAGTTTGTAAAACATGCAGCCAGAGTCGGGGCAGAACTTGGTGCGGATGTTATCAAGACCAACTATACGGGTGATCCCGATACATTTAAAGAAGTCGTGAAAGGGTGCCCTGTTCCGATTTTAATTGCAGGTGGACCAAAGATGGATACAGATGAGGAAGTCCTCACAATGGTGAGAAACTCAATTGATGCAGGTGGAAGGGGTGTATCCATCGGAAGGAATGTATTCCAACACAAATCCCCTGTGAAGATGACTGCCGCAGTATCAAAGATCGTTCACGAAAACAGCACAGTTGAGGATGCGCTAAAGGCTCTTACTGAGTAGTTATTCTAAAAAATAACATAATCAGGCAGCGTAAGAAAGATATTGTTTGGCTGCGCTATATCACGAGGAGATGTTCAAACCGAATTATCAGATCACAAACAAGATATTGAACAATCTTGTCGAGATAGAATCGTCCCGTGTGACTGTTATCAACTCCCACTTGATACCAAAGTGGGAGGTTTCACTCAGAAGGGAAGCAAAAATTAAAAATGCGCACGCATCAACGAATATTGAAGGAAATCCCCTGACGATAGAGGAGGTGAGCACGCTTGCATCCGGAAGAAAGGTTATGGTTGCAAGAAAGGATCGTGAGGAGGTTTTAAATTATCTAAATGTCCTTGAAAAGATTGAAGAGTACTCAATTGATGGAATCATAACCGAAGAGTTGCTTCTTAAGATGCACACGGACCTGACCAATGGAACACTTCCAATAGACGAGTACTCTGGTAGATATCGTGATAGACAGGTTGTTGTTGCAAACCGTATTACGAGAGAAATAATATTTACTCCACCACCCTCAAGCGATGTGTCAGACCTTACGAAGGAACTACTCGAGTGGGTGAACTCCTATGAATCAAAGGAGATAAACGATATACTGGTCGCGGGGATTACTCACTATGAGTTTGTAAGGATTCACCCGTTTGTTGATGGAAATGGGAGAACAGCAAGATCTCTTGCAACACTCATCCTCTATCTTAGGGAATTTGATGCGAAGAGATTCTTTGCACTTGATGACTTTTACAATAGCGATCGGGCCTCATATTACGCTACCTTAAAGTCTGTGAACCAGGAGACGCTTGACCTAACCGAGTGGCTTGAATACTTTACCGAAGGCGTTCTTGTATCAATAACTCAGGTTAAAAACCGTGTTCTCAGACTCTCGAGTGATAAGTTAAAAAATGATAGAAACGGGCAGATTGCACTTACTGAGCGGCAGATGAAGATCATTGAAAATATAAATCGCAAAGGCAAGATAACTTCAGGAGATGTATCTGATATGTTTGGTTTTTCAAGGCAAGCTGCACTAAAGGAATTGACAAAACTGGTTGATTCAGGCGTTATACGCCTTGAAGGGACAGGAAGAGGATCACATTACGTAATTATATAAAAGATGTGCATTCATAAAGAAAAAGGAGAAGAGAGGAGGTGATTAGCCTCTCCTCCTGTAAATCATATAGGCTACAACCACCAGAACCGCAATTACGATTACCACAATAGATACTGTTATCCATGGAAGAGGCATATCTGAGGAAGGTTTATCTTCCGTTTGCGGTGCAGACGGCGCTACAACTGGAGTTGGTACCTCTGTAGCTGTCGGTGAAGGGATCTCCTCTTCAGTAACCGCAGGTTCATTCACAAGAAAGAGTGCGAACTTTGAGAAATGGCTTATCTCAACCGTTGCGGTGTTTGATGCGGTGTTCACAGTAGTCTTAAGAGGGGTCCATTTTGTCCCATCAAACATCTTTACAACTACAGTCTTTCCCTCAGGCACGTCTTCCGGATCGTAATTGATTAAAAGAGTCAGTGGAGGATCGAACTTTGCTCCATCGGGTCCCAGATCAAATGCAGCTATTGTCCCACCTACCGTGGTGGAAGAAATTGTAACCGAATCAAGTGCACCTCCATAAGAATCAAGTGCAGACGTCCCTTCAGCAATTGTTAAAGTTGTTTTTCTGTCATCAGTTGATAGGACTGTTGTAGAAGTAACTTTTCCGGTACTGTCAGTTACTAGGTTTCCTGATGCAGAGGGCATATCGCCCCCACCTCCGCCTCCACCACCAGTGGCCTCATTTGATGGAGTTTCTGTTGGTGTTGGTGTGGGAGTTGGTGTAGGTGTGGGTGTAGGTGTCGGCGATGAGGATGTGGATACAACCGAGACGGTTTCCGTGACAACATCAGCATTTGACGGAGTAACTGTGATTGTTATCGTCGAGTTTGTCGGATTTGATGCTGTAAGCGTCCATGACCTACCGACACTCTCACCACTCCCTCCTGCACCACCGTCTATTGTTGATATCGTCTGAGTCTCGTTACCAGAAGTTACAGAAAGACATGACGGTGGCGAGATCGCAACCACTACGTCTTTTGCAATCGTCTCCCCATAGTTCTGGATGTTTAACTGGACTGTATGGCTAGTACTATCATTTGCCGTTATCGATGAAGGAGTGACTGAAGTGACGATTGATGGCGGTAATATTATATCGAACGAGTTCGATGTAGCTGATTCGGGTGAACCGGCAACTGTCACTGTAGCCGTTATCGTCTGTGCACTCAACTTCTGATTCGCAACCACCGTTGTCCATGAGACTGTGCTTGAGCTGAACTGTTTCTCGTTACTCTCATCCATCGAGAACCAGGATTGATTGATCAGTGAAACGGTCCCAGTTCCGCTCAGTCCTGAAACTGTAACCGTGAAGGCTGTTCCTTTCATTACTGTGTTCGGATCTGCTCCAGCCTGAGATATAGAGACTGTCGCAGCAGCATTTACCGTTGGAACTGCTACAAACAGTACCAAGACGAGTAGCATAATTACTATCTTAATCTTCATTTTCATCCCCCTTTAAAAAACTAGGGGCCTTATTTAAGGCCCTCCATGTTGTGTTTCACCAATCCTGAACCAGTTGTCGGTACTCTCGATGTTTCCAGAGTTGTTGATCTGTAATATCACTCTGTATTCTCCGTTGTCCCATGTTCCGCCTACTGGAGTCAACTTCAGTATACCGTATCCATTCGAATCCGTGACATTTTGGATGCTAATCACTGTATAGTTGCCTCCTTGTGTAAGCATACTGTGGCCGAAAGGCGTCATCTTGAATACAGTGCCTATGCTTACGTTTGCACCTTCAATTGCAGTTTGATTGAAGTAATAGGCCCTTGATACCAAGGTAACATTATCTGTCGCATTGATATTCCACCTATACTTTCTAATCAGCATACTTGACATATCTATGTCATCATAGGCGGCTATCTCCCAATTGGGCTGCTCTTCCCAGGTTGCATTCTCGATATCGTCTCCGAATCTAACGCTCTCAGGCCAGATACCTCTGGGTAGGTTGCACCACTGTTCGTTGAATCCGGTCTCATTACCGTCGTAGTCCATATATTCGCCACTTGTGCTGTTGGACCACCATGGTTCGGTTATCTGCAGGTCATCATCAACCATGATTGAGGTAAGATTCTGCAGGCCGTCAGGCATACTGTCAAATGCCACCATATAGAAGGTCTCATTCATCACACCGTCCATATTCAAGTCCAGGCCTATATCCGATTCATTTGCGACCTTGAAGTAACTCGTTGTGTTGTCGGCCGGTCTAATGTCAATTGCAGGTTTGTAACCTCCTGTCTGACTGAAGTTACCTATACATATGCCATCCCATGGACCAGGACCTATCTTTGCTAGGTACAGATCGGAGGTTATATTGCCACCTATGTTAACACCTGTTGCATCCGAAAAGTCTCCGTCAGTACTGAACCATGCTTTTGTAGCAGTTTCATCCATATGCCATTCAGATGCCATTGGATACTCTACTGAGGTGTCATTTGCAAGAATCACCTGATAATTTGTCCCGCTCAGATTGAGGACCATTATCTTCCATCTCTGGTCATTTGATGAAACAGATTCTATCACTGATGTGTTTAGTCCTGTCACACCTATGGCGACATATCCGTTAGTTGCATTTGCATCACGAATATACATCATGTAGGTCTTACCTTTGAGTGTGACGTTTATCTGATCGCCGATCGCGTATTGTGTCGCACCTGCGGAGAAGTCAGTATCGTTTTGTCTTACCCACACTGCACTCTCGTTTGCCGCTGTTACGAAGAAATAATACTGCGGGCTAAACAACCTATCACTTGAAATCGTCATATTGACCGGATTACTACCAGCGCCTGATGGTTCTGAGTCCGGTATTCCATAGTTGTTCTGATCAAACGATATGAGTCCCGCCAGATTGACAGTCGAGTTCCCCATCGTCTGATTGACACTAAAGAGCTCGCCTATCTCGCCGTAACTCTCCCAGTCATATCTGGTTATAGGCAGTGGCACGAAGTTTGTAATTGTCCCTCCTTCACCCAGTTCAGTGTCGAGAAGGAATGCCCTCGTTGTTACCCTGGGCCACATCCACTCTTGCAACCTCTCGGTTCCACTTTGAGTGGTTGCCACCAGTTCAAATGAATACCCTCCAGAACCATATCCAAGGGCTGACATGTTTACAGTAACCTCTCCGATTCCCGTGACATTAGCACTTGGTGCAGGTGATAGAGCCTCCATCTGACCTGTGTTTGATATTCTTATATGTGGCACTGATACATTTGCAGTTACTCCGTTACCATTTGGATTTCTCACAATAATCGGTATTGTGATGTTGTTTCCGACCTTGTAATCACCCAGCTCGGCCCAGTCTCCAGGTTGTGTTGAGTAGAGTGTCACACTTGTTCCACGTGGATTGATGCTGAGTAGTGTCAAGGTATCGTTCAGTCCGAATGTCCTGTTTGTTCTGTTGGTATCGCTCACTGAGATTGGGTTTGTGAAGCTGTTATCAACACTGAAGAAGAATGTATCGTACACTCCTGAAGTTGTGGCATCTGTTATTGCCATGTAGACTGTTCCATTCGTAAGCGTATCATTATCGAGGTCCATTCCTCTCTGCATACCGGATTCTCTATCCCATCCACCGAGCCATTCTTCTCTTACTGACTCGATCTTGATCGTTCCACTCTTTGAAAGGGATGTGTTCATGTATGCTCCGGTTCCTGCAAGTACGTTCCTACCGGTCAATTTCACCCTGCTGTTACTCAGTGACGAGACTGTCCAGTTTCCACCATATGGATCACTTATTACACCTCCAACGGCAACACCAGTAACTCCACTGAAGTTGGCAGATTGGTTTTCACCACTCGTCATCCATACATGTGTCGTGTTGTGATACATGTATACATCTCTTGTGGCATTGAACGGCTCTCCGAAGCGATGCTCACTTCCGATCTGATCGTCCTGTATAAGGCTCCTAATATATCCATGGTAGAAATCGGAGTTGTTTGAATGTCCTGCGGGTGGAATTATGCTGTATGAAGACTCACCTTCAAAGGTCCATACACGTCCACCGATATAATCACCTTCTAGTTTGACGATGAATGACTCTTGACCGGCGCTAACGAGCTGCCAACTGATATTTGCTAGCGTGAAGGTATCTCCTGCAGTGATATTCGTATCCTCGCCACTCCACTCACTTGTACCAAACCACATTGAAGTGTTGTTCATATATGCGTAGACCTGGGTTGTATCCGGCTCACCGCCGCATTCTCCCCACATCCACTCACCACTCGACCTTACGCAGTAAGAACCGTTTCCAGTCTTGTTCTGACTGTCCCAGTCCCCACCATTGAGGTGCAGGCTATTATTGAATATGTCCCTATCGTTATTCAGGTCAAGCTCCCTTGAAGTGGAGTCTGAATTTCCAAGCCAGACGTTTTCTATGCTTGGGACTGCTACTACCATATCCTTTATTGCAAAGAAAATTCCAGTATCTTTCTTCTTACCATTGGTGTCGCTGATTGTGAAGTCTGCATGGTAGAATCCAGAAGTCAGTTCTGATAGATCCACCTCAACTGTGCAAATGTGTGGTGTACTCTGATTCACCGAAACTGTGTAATTCAACCTCACAGGCCTTCCCATCTTCTCGTCCCAGACACCAAATAGTTTGGTACCGGAAGCACTCAAATTATGAGGCATTGGTGGATCACTGAAGGTTAAACCAGTGAAATTCACTGTAAGATTCTCACTAGATGAGAAGGTTGGTGGCCATTCATCCATTCCCCTGTACTGAGCAACTACATTGTATGAAGCAACGTCGAACCAGAAAGATCCGATATCTGATCCTGAATTTGTTGTAACTTCAACAGTTGCTTGATGTTGTCCGTTCTTCTCAATATCAGTCAAGTTAATGACCCACATCTCGATGGCACCTTGAGGACCACCCATCTCAAATTCTACTTCTTGTAGGCTAACGTTTGAGGTGAAACTGACCTCTGGTGGCGGATGGGATACCATCCTTGAAACGCTCTTTACATCGGGTTCTGAAGTAATTGATAATATCTGATCGGGATGTCTCGGATCCCTTGGCATCACTGCAAATGTAACAGGATTTCCGCTCTGGTATGTCGGTTCCATCCACATTGCAGTAAGATTTCCGTCAACATTTACTATGGGTATCGTCTCTACGTAGAAGTTTCTTATCTCGAACCATGCCCAACCGAAGTATGTAACATTTTGATCAGATGGATCTGCAAGGAGAAGGTCCGCACCATACCAACCGGTCGGTAGACTCGAATTCGAATCCGGTATTATCGTTACTTCTGCAGTTGAGTTGGTTACAAAACCCTTTGATACAGTGTATTCGCTCGATGGAATTATCTTCATCAGTTGGTCGTTTCTTACCTCTACTACGTCTACAATTAATCCGTCAGAACTTGTACTTGTAATGCCTGTTGTCATACCAAGATCGAGCATACTACCCTTCTCGATCTCGATAACGTTCACCTTAAGGGTAATATTCTCTCCGGCTCCAACATAGGTCGGGCCATGCCCACCTCCTTCACCTCCACTCTCGACATTTCCCCATATCATATACTTTTTGAGCTGGAAGAATGCCGAACCTAGGCCCTCTTCTAGTTCTCCATCAAGATTTGCCTTGAATCTGAACCTCATCGAATAGAAACCCTCTTCCGCGGGTGCAAGGAATGTGATTGTCCCATTATCAACAGATTCACCTGAGACTTGACTTAGAGCGTCACTGTATGTCGGAAACTCCCTATTTAATTCAATAATCTTTGCGTTTGTGATATTCTCTGAAGGTAGATCTTGGTCGTTTACCAGATCCTTTACCTTAAGTTTGATCCTCACTGTTGTATTAGGGGCAAAGAATCCGAAGTCTTCACCCATGAAGTCAACTGTATCACCGACAGCGTACAATCTCTGGATGCCAAAGGTCTCTCCTGCATACTTCATTTCACCATTGTAGTTGACCTTTACTTCTATTCTATAGACACCGGATCTGTTTGGTGCCCTGAAGAGAAGCATACATTGATTCATCATCTCTTGTGGAGGTGCTTGGTCCCCTGTAAGCCCCAATATCGATGCTGCGGTTGTCATGTTAAAGACTGTTCTCGTCTGCCCGGAGATTGGAGTGATATCATAAGAGACTCCTCTGTCATCTGTAAGTTTGACTATAGTCACCCTGCTCTCACACTCATCAGTTGGTGTTGCAGGATCATCAATATCTACTACACCCATTGGATCTCCTGCAAACATCCCACCTGCAGAGATGTTTGATAGCATGACCATTATTGTAACGTTTGCGTCCGGTGCAAATGCACTAACAAATGCGCCTTTTCCTCCTCCTTCTGCTTGGTCGATATAATCTGTGTTTATTGCCTCAGCTTCAACAGCTATCGATTCAATCGAGAATCCGGTTAATACTTCTTGCCTATTGGCACCATTATATCCCTCTATCTTTACACCATACATACCCATTGGCGCTCCGGTAAGATCAAGATCATATGAATAAACTCCTGTAGATTTTGTTTGGAGTGATTTGGTACTTGAAGTCCCATTGGGGTATGTGATAGTTGCCAGTTTTGAGGTTAGATTGAATGGATCTCCACTGGAATCTTTTGAGACAAGTCCGATCCTTACTATCGGATCCGGTGAAAATGAGTGAGTAGGGTTATTTGAAAGATCAGTAATCTTTGCACGTAATTTGAAAGACTCAACCGAGAAAGTATCTATTCCGACACTCCTATTAAGGCTGATAGTGTATATACCTGCTTTTGAAGGTGCCGTTACACTTTCAACAAACCATCCTGAAGAGTTAGTAGTCCCGTTCTTTGTTGTCACAGTTGTTTTGTTTGAATACTTAAGATCGATACGTACGGCTTTATTTCCAAGTAGAGTATTATTTGAATTTTTGGCAACTACAACGAAATTTACTGTGTCACCGCCATTATAGACAGAAGATGTTACAGGTTTCCAGAGGAGAACCGTATCACCGGTTTCATACTCTATCTGTCCAACGACATAGTCTCCAAACTTATTCCCTTCCTTTAATACCTTCTCAATACGTCCGGTGCTATCTTCCGAACTGTCATACATCAAAAACTCATTATCGTCATCGATGTAGAGAGTGTCATAACTCGAACTATACGTCTCATCAACTAGTGCAAAATAATATGTTGTTCCACCAATGCTCTTCGTACCATAGTGAACTGTGTTTGTTTTTGAGAGTGTTAAAAGTTCACTGAAGTTACCGGAATC
>JAXHTN010000200.1:0-3691 GCA_034190145.1 Halobacteriota archaeon
TTATAAATACTCACGAGCATTTTGATCACATTGGTGGAAACAAATTTTTTCAAAAAAATTCGATGATAGCAGCCAACAGATTTGCTGCGGTAAAGATAATATACGGTGACGATGAGGTGATTATGTGCAGGACAAATAAACAGGAGGTGACGGGGTATAATGTTCATATCTGGTTGGCAAATACAGATGAGATCCATATTGGAAACTGGTTTCTAAAGATACTGCACACACCTGGGCACACTTCAGGATGTTTATCGATCTATGACCGACTAAGAGGATTCTTTTTACTGGGGGCGCGTTGTTCTCGGATGGGACACTCTCCAGTGACCACGAAAAAATATACCACGAATATCTTCTTCCTTCGGCTTAAAACGTTTTTTATACTCTTCAGAAGATATCTTGTTTTGTTTCATGTTGGAAGTCCTCTCACGATCATCCTACTTACTTCTTCTCAGAGACGTAATAATCTATCTTACCATCCAAAAAACCGTCTACTCCCTTCTTCTTAAGCCTTCTGAGATTTTTTATGTGGGCGATCCCATGTGGCTTTCTTAGAGTGTCTAGTTTTGTACACTCTTCAAATTCTTTGCATTGCCAGCAGCCATCTATCTCCTTTCTTTTAGCGCATCTTCTTATATTACAGAACGGATTTCCACCGCCTCCCCTGCACTTACTGTTGCACCTAAGGCGCACCATCGCACCAAGGACCTCGTAGCACTCGTCATAATGCTCAAATTCCTTGAAAGGGATGCCAGAAGCGATCTGATCAAACCTCTCACTTCTCAACTCCTTTCTGAGATCTCTTGCCATATCCGCGATCGTTCCTTTGTAAGAGAAACAACCCCCGCAATGCAATCCGCAGTAAGCGACATCATCGATACCTTCTTCCATCAAAAAATCCCCTGACTGTTCTTGTGAAGATTATCTTGCGTTCTCGTCAGTCTCCCAGAGGCCAATTGCATTACTCTCGGAATCGGTACAGACTGCAACATACCCGGTATTTGGTATCGCCATCTTGGGTGAGATCACTTTACCGCCAAGCCCCTCGATCTTCTTCAGGCATTCATCTATAGAAGGAACATCAATAAATGGTGTAATGGTCTCATCAGGACCTTCCTTCTTTGCCATCCCACCACCAAGTCCGACCTCCCCATTCTCGGTTGTGGTCTCGATCATGTAGTACTCGATAGGTCCCGGATCTCTTGTTATCTTCCAATCGAAGACCTCGTTGTAAAACTTCTTTGCCCGCTCAATATCATATGCCGGAATATTAAAATGGCTTATTGTTGACATTTTTATTCACCTTTTCTTGCTATGATTCTGAATCATATGAGGCATCCTAACATCTTAAAATCACCTCGCAAATTAGATTTTGTAAGCGAACAAAAAGGTGATATAATTTGTCCGTTATTTAAACTTGAAGGGTGTGAAATGGACTCTTTAGATTTCAAGATCCTGAAGATTATGAATGGGGATGCCCGAAGATCGCTTAAAAGTATTGCCGAAGAGCTTGGCATCACAGGTACGGCAGTTGCAAAGAGAATTGAAGGGATGGTAAGTGAAGGGGTTGTCAAAAGTTTCGAGGTCACTTTCGATCCTGCTCTTTTAAGGCTTAATGTCTGTATCGCAAATGTCTACTTGAAAGGGAGATACATTACAAGCGAGATAATAAGTGAACTTGAGAGGATTCAGGAGATTTACTTTGCCACCTCTTCGATGAACGGAACTCTGACCCTGATGTTTTACTACGAAAGCGGAGAGGATCTGGAGATGATTACGGAGAAGATAGGTATGCTCAAACCGGTTTCGCGAATAGAGACGAGTATTCCGCGCAGCCACTCTATCAGAGATGAATTCCTATCAAAACTGGACTGGAAGTTAATCAATTCCCTCAACCATGATGCTCGGAAGAAGAATCACAAGATCGCTATGGAACTTTCCGTCTCAACAAAGACCATCAAGCGGCGAATAGATCGTTTATTGAAGTCGGGAGTCGTATCTTTCACCGTCGATGTGGACCTCTCGAAGTCAAAAGAGCATATAATATTCCTACTGGTTGTGGATATCAATACAGGCGTAAAAAAGGAAAAAATTCGTGAAGAGATAAGAAAGAGATATGAAGATAGGATATGGTCAATAGAGGGCCCCGTCCATCCTTCAGTAGTCTTTTTCATGTATGCAGAGACACTATCGGAGATTGGGTATTTTGTGGACGATGTGAAGGAAATCACTGAAGTAAGAGATGCTCGTGCAGAACTTTATACAGACCACTACAGATTTACGAAAATGCTTGATGAGAGGATAAAGATTGAGGCAGAGGGATGACTTTTTTATTATCAGAGGATCTTCAGATCGCGGACATAGACGCCTTCTTCTATGATCTCTCCCACTATCCTTCCACCTATTAGTTCTCTTGCCTTCAGAGCCTCATCACCCGGAAGAACAAGCAAGAAACCCATCCCCATATTGAATGTCTTGTACATCTCGATATCGTCGATGTTGCCCTCTTTTTTTATGAAATCAAATATCTTCTGTGGCTCGAGCGGATCAGTAAAGTTAAAACCGAGAGTAGTGATCCGCTTCAACTTTAATAGTCCGCTTCCTGTAATGTGCGCAAGACCATGGACCTCACACTCCTCTATCGCTTTTAAGACTTCAGTATATATCTTTGTAGGAGTTAGAAGTTCGTCACCCAAACTCACTTCCGGATCATACGGAGCCGGATCAGTGTATCTATGCGATCTCTCTACGACCTTTCTTGCAAGAGTGAGTCCGTTGCTGTGAATTCCCGAGCTTTGTAATCCAAGAATTTTGTCTCCAACCTCGATTTTTTCACCACTAATTACTCTTTCTTTTTTTACCCAACCTATGGCAGTACCTGCAAGATCGAAACCCTTCACAACCTCGGGAAGAGTAGCAGTCTCACCACCAACGATTGAAATCTTTGCAAGTTCAGCGCCCTTTGCAAGGCCCTCTCCGATCTGTTTTGTAATCTCTTCATCAGGTGAATCCATGGCAAGATAGTCCACAAAGGCGAGTGGTTCAACACCGATTGCGATCAGATCATTCACATTCATCGCGATACAATCGATTCCGACTGTGTTCCACCTCTTCATCTCGTTTGCTATAAGTACCTTCGATCCGACCCCATCGGTTGTCATCGCGAGTGCAATACCACCAAGATCGATAAGTCCTGCATAGTGCCCGATATCGCTCAAAGGTGCACCGAACCCCTCCCTTTTGAAGAGGATCTCTTTTGATAATGCCCTTATGGCAGCATCTTCAGAAGTGATATCAACCCCGGACTTCGCGTAGGTCATCTTCTCTTCTCTCATGTGTAAGTATTGGATTTGGAAGGAGATGGTTAAAAAGTTTTGTTAAAGATTTCCAGAAAAGTTTAAGTGATCCTAATCGAACCTGATCTTGTGCCAGAGAAAGAAGAGAAAGGTATAAGGTCAGCGTCCACTGTTGTCCTGTGCAGAGACGCAGACGGATCAGATGGCCCTTTTGAGGTCTTCATGACCAAAAGGAGAAGGGATCTCCCCTTCCTCGGAGGTTTTTATGTCTTCCCCGGCGGAGAGATGGATGAGGAGGACTACCTCAGCGAGTCTCTGGATAGGTGTTTAGGGATAACAAGAGATGATGCCCATGAGGTCATCTCCCACGATGATCCTAATAAGAGTCTTGGACA
>JAXHTN010000201.1:0-3686 GCA_034190145.1 Halobacteriota archaeon
CCGCTCTTTATTCTCGGATCAAGCGTCATATTGTATATTAGATCCGATATCCTGGAGATCGTGAATCTTATCTGCCCCGGATTATTCATAACATCATCTAAAACATTGTTGGGAAGCTCACTTAATCGTTTCCATAGTGGCCGCCTTTGTAAAATGAGCGTGAGAAGATATCACGGCTCGTAGACACACCAAGGCTCTTCTTTGAGATAATCGTCTGTATAAGCGTATGCTCTTGCCCTACATCCACCACAAATATCTTTAAATTCACAGATGCCGCATTTCTCTTTGAGACTATCGAAATCTCTCAATTTCTTGAAGACTTCAGAGTTCTTCCAGATATCAACAAATGACTCTTCCTTCACATTTCCTATATACATGGGAAGATAGGGACATGGGTTGACATCACCATCCGGTTTTATCCTGCAGTAGTTGGTTCCGGCAAGACAGCCCCTTGTGAAGTGCTTCATATCTTTTAAGATATCCTTTTTTGATGCGATTCTCATGAACTGAGGTGCACATACCGGTCTTACCTCTATCGGATAGTCCTTCATATTCTCGACTATCTGGCGAAGTGCAGTCTCGTACTGTTGAGGTGTAATGTCTACCAGATCTTTTGCCCTGCCCGTGGGAACAAGGAAGAATACATGAAATGCATCAGCACCAAGATCTATTGCAAACTGAATCTGTTCGGCAATATCATCATAATTTGCGGTGGTAACGGTTGAGTGAATCTGGAAGCTGAGTCCGGCCCTTTCACACGATTTTGCCCCATCTATCGCCTTTTGCAGTGCCCCCTTCTCACCCCTGAATTTATCATGAATTTCATGGTGTATGGAGTCGATACTGATTCCCGCCCTCATGACTCCGGATTCTTTCAATCTCCCTGCAACCTCGTCATCTATCAAGATGCCATTCGTTCCCATAACCATTCGGAGTCCGTTATCAGTGCCATGGGCGGCTAGTTCATAAATATCCTTTCTTAGTAGCGGTTCCCCACCACTCAGGACAACGACTGTCTTTGATAGTTCGGCTATCTGATCAAGAAGCCTCTTACCCTCTTCTGTCGTAAGCTCGGTTTTTGGTGCTTCTCCGACACCCACTGCATCTATATAACAATGATCGCAACTCAGGTTACACTCATACGTGACATTCCAGGAGATAAGTCGTGGTAAAAACATCTAGTATAGTATACGAGATGTCTCGATATAAACGTATTCATTATCCTTTTTACTCATACCTAAATCAGAGCATAGCGAGCTGAGCCGAGAGCATCACACACCCAATCAAAATGAATATCACCGAAACAACCTTCGATAAGGACTTTTCATCAACCTTATTTGCATAAGTTGCACTGATAATCCCTCCGATGACAGTTCCAAATCCGATTACGAGGCCTGCAGCAACGTTGACGTTTCCATGAATATAGTGACCTATTGCTCCCGAAGATGCAGTGATTGCCATGATAAGTGTAGAGGTTCCTACTGCTTTGTGAATCGGAAAATCAAGAACGAATAAGAGGATGAAAAAGACAATTCCACCACCTCCTGCACCGAGGACTCCACTCATAACTCCAATTGAAAGGCCTATAAGAAGAGTTATGAGGGCCTCATGAGACCTACTTGAGAAGATAAAGGTTCTAAATATCTTGATATATCTGAAGACAAGGACCATGATAATCTCACTGAAAGGTGCATCATGTGAAATATCTTCCCCCACATCATCAAACGTTAGTCGAAGACCCCCTTGCCTCCAGATCATGACTCCGGTAAGGATCATAAATAGACCGAACGTGCTTCCCAGTTCTATCTCAGGTATCATTGTGGACGAGAAAGCACCTATTTGCGCTCCAATCACTGTACCGAGGGCGATCATAAGTCCTGATCTCAGATCGATATTACCATGAGTGAAATAGGTGTAGGATATGGCAAGTGATGCTATCACGTCGACCATCAGACTCGTTCCGATCGACTGGTGAACAGAGAAAGCGAATATAAGGTTGAGTGCTGGTATCACAATCATAACGCCGCTAGCGCCCATCAGCCCGGTGACTGTCCCAGAGCATATGCCCAAGATAACCATGAGTAGTTGTACAATTTCTGATTCCATGCTTTTCTCTCGGTTTTAGCTATTGAGCACCTATCATAAAAACTTATCAATTGAGGCTCAAAGGAAGTGGGGGATAAGATATAACTACGAACAGTATCGTAGCTACCGAAATAGGGATAATAGTGCCGATACAAATAGAATATGGTGAAGGGAATTGAGCGATGAAGATACCATCGAAGATGAGAAGCTTCTGATACTTCCTCTAAACGATAAGAACTCAAAGAAGATCTCTCAGGTGATCTCAAATGATACCGCAAGGGCAATTCTTGAGGCTCTCACAGATGAATCGATGTCAACTTCCGATATTGCTGAAAAGCTCGGTATTCCTCTGACAACGGTACAGTACAACATCGAGAAACTGATGGACTCGGGACTTGTCAAGGTGGAGAAGACCAAGTGGAGCGAGAAGTTCAGGGAGGTTAAGATCTATGCACCTCAGAAGAAGATGGTTGTAATCCTTCCTGAGAAGACGAGTAGAGAAGACGTTATAAGCGCTCTAAAAAAGTATCTACCGATGGTGGGAATTGCCGCTGTCTTTTCGGGGATGCTTGAGTTCATGACAAGTTTGAGCATGACTGCTTCAAAAGGCGGTGGAATGGAAGTAGTTGAAAAAAGTTTGTATACTACCGAAACTGTAGTTCCTCAAACGTATAACGAAACCCAAGCTTTACCTCCTGCCTTGGAAACAATGTTGGGTACGGGAATTAATGATACGGATGCAGTCTCATACGCAGAAAACGCAACCGAGGGCGTAACAGTGATTGAGGAGATCGGAAACGCAACAATCGATAGGTTTGCATCTGAGGCCAATAACATCACTTCGCCACCTGAGGCCATTATGGAAGAAGCAGCAGAGATGGGTCTTCAGGGTCCGCAACTTGATCTCACTTCACACATAGGATTCTGGTTCTTCCTTGGGGCAGTGACAATAATTGCTTTTATGTTTCTCTTGGATCGGTACAGGAATAGGCGAGGGAAGTGAGATACTTCTACTCTTCTTTCAGAAGTGTAAGCGATTTTATCCATTCTCCTTCTGCTTCTCTTGACGTGCCAACAATCAATCTGGTGTTTCCACCGGCCTTCTCAAGCTTTCCTCTTGCCTCGATCACTTCACCTTCAAGTGCCTGTCCCGCGTATGTGTGCGTGTATGAGAGTACTTGACTCACATAATCATGTTCTACATGGTAGACCGCCGGGGAATCGAAGGAGAAATCATCGTTTGTCACTCTTGCGGTTATCGTTTCATAACCTGAGTCTTCACCCTTTTCAAACTCATCCAGATCGATCTGATCCCATTCTCTTACAAAGAGTAGATCGAAGTATGTTCCATCGATCATCCCCCTGTGGCCCTTTCTCAGATCATGGATCATGAATTCGTCGAACGTAAGTTCGGCTCTTCTCTTGTCGTAAATCTTCTGCCAGAGCCCATCGCTCACTTGAGATATTTCGTCA
The DNA here is from genome assembly GCA_034190145.1 of Halobacteriota archaeon. Lineage (GTDB taxonomy): Archaea > Halobacteriota > Syntropharchaeia > DAOWMC01 > DAOWMC01 > JAXHTN01. Next base: position 3,559 of record JAXHTN010000201.1, read on the forward strand.
CCACTCTTTTTAGCCAATTCTATGATATCTCTTGCGTGAAACCATTCACTCCCATAAACTATAAGATCGACATCAGATGCATCATTTTGGGTCCCACACAAAAATGAACCTGTGATACCGATGGATGA
>JAXHTN010000202.1:0-3685 GCA_034190145.1 Halobacteriota archaeon
ATGGGTACGAAGATATTTGCAGTCTGATTATGCTTTGCCTTAACATACCCAATAGAAGAATTACCCTCCCCCAAGACCTGTCTATTCCTTTGATCTTCTACGGTAATTTCGAGGATAATAGAACCACTATCACTTCCCCTTGTATTTCTTAAAACTGGTTGTACGAGAAGCTCAGTCCTGTCTTGAAAAAAGGTCGCTGATGCATCAATATGGGATATATCAAGTGTTCCCACATCATTGAAATAGAGAGTTACGGATAGAAAAACCCCTGTTATAATAATTAACAGAATCAGAAAACCACTTTTACCTCTATTCTCCACCATAACACCTCAATTAAGAAATAATATGAGAGGGGGTCAATTCACCACCCTCATTTTCAGTTACAACTTGGCAACCAGGGTTAACATTTTACTGTCCAATAAATCATGCCCCAAACCTGTCAGTAGTTTGACTTCAACATCTGTTTCACCGTTTGGTGCGGTATCCGGAACGGTGATCGGGACTGATAACGTGTACGAAGTTCCATTCCGTGCCATACCATTACTTATTACCATTTCATTGTCCTGTCCCATGCTGTCCTCTTTTACATCAACCACTACTTTTAGCGTATCTGGATCAATTGTTGTTTGACCCTCATTTTTTACAGAAAACGTTACATAAATCGTCCCGGCTTTTTTTGTTGTGATCTTCTCATCATGATCCATTCTGATGCGATCTTCGGTCGCTGCAAAACCAACATACTGAAGCTTTGCATTCGGAAGAACCTTCACGGGAACTTCAACCTTCTTCACCTTATCCCCATTGGATTTGTAGGTAAGCGTCAGGGTCGAATTTGGAGATACATCTTTAAAACCAGGAGCCATGACTACAGCCGATAGTAGAGTTGTAGGTTTGTCCTCGCCCAATACTTTCCCAGGCACATTTATAGCTCCGTTTGAGCCTATTCCAAAACCACTCAGAGATTGAATTTTTAAACCTTCCAGAGTTCCGGATCCATTATTTGCAACATTAACTGTTATTTTATCTGATTTACCCTCCGTTATAATTATAGGAGATGTATTTGTTATTATCACGTCTTCAGGCAGTGTTTCTGTGGCTTCATCGGTAGTTTCTGAACAGCCGGATATGGATACTACTGAAAATACGATGAGACATAATATAAGAGTCCTAATAACTGCATCTTTGATCATAGCAATGTGTGTAAAATACATTATTATTAAATGTTTCGAAGAAACCATCTTATTTTTGTAATATCTCTATATTGTTGAAGAGATCATGTTTAATAAAAGCCGTTTTTCACCATTCAAGTTATCCTTATTTTTAAATTGACGATAGTTAAATGTTATCAAAACACAATCAAGATAATACTCATCTACCCTTCATCAGTATCTTCTTTAGTCTCTGAAATAACCCCTTTAGATCCTTCTTCAGACTCATCTCCTCTACTTATATAATAACCTATCCCTATTGCAACAGATGATATAAAAAATAGCAAAATAACTTTCATCCAACTAGGGATATCACCCTCAGTAACCACATAGAGTATCGTCACAACGGCTGTGAAACTTCCAAGTCCGAAAAAAATATTTGAGATGGTCAACCCCGATCTTATGACTGCCCATCCAATCAAAAAAATTGGTATGAAAAGTACCCACATAACTTCCAAAAAACTCAATCTAATCAGCCTCCTCTCTGAAGTGGTACCCTAAAGCTAGGAAAAGAACAGTTAGAAAAGTCAGAATGGATACCTTCTCAAGATAGCTCAGATAAGCTATATATTCCATTGTGAAATAAATCACTGCACATATCGCAGAGAAACTTCCCACCCCATAGAGTATATGTTCTATCTTCAACCAAAATCCTCTCCTGGCCTTTAATCATGGTATTTATACATATTAACCTTATGCACTCGCAAATAGGCCAATAATATGCCAATATATAATTGACCTTGTGACATCCATTTTTTGATAATTTAGTCAAAGAATATCGATATTTATGCGGCATTATCGGAGATTTTTCACGTCTCAACATAAAATATTTATACTTTCAAAAACATATTACTGATTGACAGTCAGTCAGTAAGATAATTGATGGTGATTCAATCGATGCCTCGAACTGTAAAAGATCCCGATGAAAGGCGCAATGAGATAATAGATATAGCGGAGGAATTGTTTCTTGAAAAAGGATATGAACAGACGGCTGTATCCGACATCGTTAAGACGGTTGGTGTTGCTCAGGGTACCTTCTATTACTATTTCAAATCCAAGGAAAATGTCCTCAATTCTGTTATAGATAGGCATATAGAAGAGATACGAGTCGGTTTGGAAGCTATCGCTGCAAGAGATGATCTGAGCGCGATGGATAAGATAGTAGGACTTTCAACATTTCTTTCGGGCTTCAATGAAGATAGAAAGAACCTTTTTGACTACATTCATGAAGATAGGAATGCGCACCTACATCTGAAATTCGAAAACGCAATACCTCCTGTTATGATTCCCCTATTCGAGAGGATAATAAAAGAAGGAGTTCATGAAGGGATCTTTGATACGAAGCACCCAATGGAAGCAGCACTCGTAATCATCAATTCTAACATTGTCCTCTTCGAGAGAACTTTTGGCCTTGAGGGAATACTAGGGAGTCCCGAAGAGAGGTATTCTGCCGCAATTGATTTCATAGAAAGGATACTTGGGGCAAAGCCGGGAATCTTCAAAGAATACGGTCTCGGATGGGAGGAAGGTTCAAATGAGTGATGATAAGGGAGAAGCAAGACTGAGAAGATCTGGTTTTATGAGAATAGTCCAGGTGTTTCTTATACTATTGATACAGTTAGTGATCTTTTTCCTCTCGGCAGGCCGAGTTGATATTCCTCGAGCGTGGTTATATTTCTCACTTAGTACCATAAATCTTATACTCAATTTTGTTATCTTTTACAGGTTTGCACCCGAGATCATCAATCAAAGAGGGGAGGTAAAAAAGGATACCAAGCGATGGGATAAAGTCTTTTCAGCAGCATATACCCCATTGTTTCTTCTCTTACCTGCAATAGCGGGACTTGATATAGGAAGATATGAATGGTCAAGTCTTGGTATTGGTTACGCAATAGTGGGTGCTTTGCTTTACCTACCCTCTGCTATCGTTCTCGACTGGGCAATGATTACGAACACCCATTTTGAGACGACGGTTCGTATCCAGAAAGATAGGGATCACAAGGTCGTCTCGGACGGACCATATGGTGTTGTAAGACATCCTGGTTATGTTGCACTTATATTGTCTGCACCTACATTCCCTCTCATCATCGGTTCTGCCTATGCCTTGATACCGGCTGGAATAATGATGCTTCTCCTCTCGATCAGGACTTACTTCGAGGATAAAACGCTACAATTGGAGCTTGATGGATATTCCGAATATGCAAAAAAGGTGAAATATCGGCTTCTACCGGGGGTATGGTGAGGTCTCATGGAACTTGTCTACCAATTCAAAACAGAGGTGAAACCAGAACTTTCCCTTGTTGGAGGAAAAGGGATATCCCTCATCCTCATGACGCGGGAAGGATTACCTGTTTCATCAGGTTTTGTTCTCTCTATTGCTTTCTTTGAACCGTGGCTTGAGCTAATAAAAGAATCACCTGAATGGGCCCAGGTCTTAAATGGCCTTGAGGAAGAACTGAAGAAGAACTGTGATGAGG
>JAXHTN010000203.1:0-3660 GCA_034190145.1 Halobacteriota archaeon
ATGGTTCATCCAAGAGAAGAAGACCAGGTGAAAGGATCATCGCCCTCCCTATCGCAACCATCTTCTGTTCCCCACCACTCATTGTACCCGCTTTACGATGCTTCTTCTCACTTAATTCAGGAAATATTGTAAATACCTCTTCCAGTCCTTCATGAAATAATTCCTTATTTATAAAAGCACCCATCTCAAGGTTCTCGATCACAGTAAGAGATGGAAAGACATTCCTCTCCTGAGGGACGTAACCGATTCCTCTTTTGACCATCTTATCAGTTCTTAGGTTTGAGATCTCAAAGTCATCATAAAGTATCCGACCGCTTCTTAATTGTACCAGTCCGAAGATCGTCTTCATTAGGGTGGATTTTCCGGATCCGTTGGGACCGATTATTGCAACGATCTCAGAATCGTCCACATGTATCGAGACACCCTGAACAATATCGACATCTGTATATCCTGATGCGACCTCTTCAAGTTTCAACAATCCTCAGACACCCCCCAGATACGCATCAAGAACACCCTCATCCTCCTTTACTTCACGAGGAAGACCGGAGGCGATAACCTGCCCTTTGTTCAGAACGTATATGTAATCACTGAGCTGCATGATCATCGGCATATCATGTTCTATTATAAGAAATGTCATGCCACAATCGCTTCGCAGACTCTTAATGTGATCCAAAAGTCGCATTCCAAGAGATGGATTTACTCCTGAGAAAGGTTCATCCAAAAGAAGCATCTTAGGCTCTGCCATAATCGCTCTTGCCAGTTCAAGAAGCCTCTTTTGACCTCCGGAAAGAGCCCCGGCATACTCATCTTTCAGGCGGAATAGCTCAAATGACTTAAGCAGTGACAAGGCCTTTTCACGACTCTCTTCCTCTTGATCTTTAATCAGCTTCGGTTGCAACCACACATTCCAGATCTTTTCACCTTCTTGATACTTTGGGGCAAGCATCAAGTTCTCAAGAACAGTCATCTTGGTAAGGGCCTTTGAGAGCTGAAAAGTCCGAATAAGGCCAGTCCTTGCGATCTCATGGCTCTGAGAATTTTCAATATTTTTCCCCTCGAATAGGATCTTACCACCGTCAGGTTTGATGAATCCGCTTATGATCTTGAAGAGTGTTGTTTTGCCTGCACCATTGGGACCGATTATTCCTATAATCTTACCTTCTTCTACGTCAAGGGATGCCCCATCCAGAGCTTTTATTCCTCCGTAACTCTTCTCAATTCCTTGAACGGATAACATGGCCTTTGTCCCCCTTACTGCTCTAGCAGCAGCTCCTCTTTTCTTCCCAAGATCCCTTCAGGCTTGAACATCATAAGAACGATCAGTGCAAGGCCGATGAACATAATTCTGAGAGCACCAGCCTGCGACGGAGTTATGGGCAGTTCACCCTGAATGAAACGAGTACTGCTGAAAAATATCCAGAGAATTAGCGCCCCGAGGATAGTACCTCTATTATTCCCGCTGCCTCCGAGCACAACAATGATCCACGCATAAAATGTCTCGATCGGAACAAAGTTCATCGGATTGATATATCTCATGTAAAAAGCAAGAAGGGAACCGGAGAGTCCTGCTATCGCTGAACCGAGCACAAGTGACTGGATTTTATATGAAAAAACGTTCTTACCGAGTGAGGAAGCAACATCCTCGTCTTCTCTAATTGATTTTATAACTCTACCCCAAGGTGACTTTACAAGTCTCTCAAGCATAAAGTAACAGACGATTAGGCATGTTAAGACAACAATAAGAAGAAAATAGTTGTAATCAACTGATACAAAATCTGACAGCGGTCTGGAATATCCATGCATACCCAACGGCCCTCTTGTAAGCCATTCCTCGTTCAAGAGGATGAGCCTAACAATCTCCGAAAAGCCTATTGTGACTATTGCCAGATAATCCTCTCTCAGCTTAAGAGTAGGCAGTCCGAGGAGAGCCCCGCAAAGACCTGCTAGTGCCACTGCAACAAGCATAGAAGGGATGAGAGGTACACCTCTCAAATTCAAAATCACCGTAGTGTAAGCACCTATAGCAAGGAATGCCACATGTCCGAAGTTTATAAGCCCCGTCAGCCCCCACTCAAGATTGAGCCCAAGCGAGAATATCGCATAAATAATCGCAATCAATAGCACACTTACAATATACTCAATCAATACTTAGACACCTCCAAGAATCCCTTGTGGCCTAACGAGAAGGACAGCTATCATGATTATGAAGCCGACGGCAAGTTTGTACTCAGTGGGCAATATTGCTGTACTGATCTCCTGCGCAAGGCCGATCACAAGTCCACCGATCATCGCTCCATAGGGGTTGCCTATCCCTCCAAGTATGGCGGCGGCAAACATAGGAAGTACCATAAACCACCCCATATTCGGATTTATATTCGTCAAAACCCCGTATAGGATGCCACCAATTGCAGCAAGAGCTATCCCAATGGCCCATGTGTACCTTATCACGGAGTCAACATCGATTCCGGAAGCCTTTGCAAGATCAATGTTGTCTGATAATGCCCTCATTGCAGTTCCGATAGTGGTCCTCTTCAAGATGAAGTGAAGAAAGAACATACTTGCAACTGCAACTATTATGACTGCAATCTGGTTTTGGGTGATGACCACGCTTCCGATATCTATTCCCCTTCTCACTGGAAGTGCATATCTTTTGATGTCGGGGCCCCATAAAAATATGATAAGATTTCTTATGAAGAGTGCAAGGCCTATCGAGATGATGATAAGAGAGACTCTTCCAGCAGATTTCCTGCGCATAGGTTTCCATATCAAGTAATCAAAGAGAACGCAGATGAGAGATGAAAGAATTATAGAAAGAGTGCAAGCAACAAGAAAATTCATCTCAAAAATAACGTTAAAAACAAAAGCAAGATAGGCACCCAGAGCCATAAGATCACCATGCGCAAAATTCGCAAAATTCAGGATGCCATAAATCATGGAAAGTCCAATTGCAGCAAGAGCTATGACACTTCCAAGTACGATTCCGTTTATAACCATCTGCATCATATGAATCTTCTATCCATTATTGTTTTTTACCATAGAATATAAATGTAATGCCCTTTTGATCACGAGACAAAAGGTTTGTAATAAAAAGATTTTTGTATACTCTCCCTTCAATAGTTCAAAAATGTTAGTATAGGAGGTAGTTATGAAGGCAAAAAAGGTTGTATCAGGTTTGGTAGTATCGCTTCTACTTCTCTTGACGTTAGGTCCGGTTGGCACCGTGGGAGCAGATGAAGAGGTGAAGATAGGCATATTACAGGCGCTAACAGGCGATCTCGGTACATACGGGGGACCCATGACCGACGCTATGAAACTTGCAATAAAGGAGGCAAATGAAAATGGTGGCGTTCTTAATCAGACAATTGTAGCAATAGTTGAGGATACCGAAACATCGGAAGTTAAGGCGAATGATGCAGCAAATAAGCTCGTAAACGTTGATAAAGTCCCTGCAATAATTGGGACAACAAGCAGTGGGCCAAGCATGGCAATAATCGGGGTTACTACGGGAAGTGATGTTCTTCAGATATCTTCGTCAAATACGGCACCAGATTTTACAACATATGAAGACAATGATCTCTTCTTCAGGACATGTCCTTCAGATGCATTACAGGGTACGGCAATGGCAAGACTTGCAATCAATGAAGGGTATATGAATGTTAG
>JAXHTN010000204.1:0-3652 GCA_034190145.1 Halobacteriota archaeon
GGCTGAAGATTCACCTTCGCAAGCGCTTGTTTACGTTGCAATTATCCTTTCGATAGTCTCGCTTATAATCGGAGTTTTTACTATACTGAGACGAGAAAATAGATAAGATGGTACACATATCTGATGGGATCTTGTCAACCGAGATATGGTTAAGTGGTTATGTAATCACTGCAGTTCTACTTGCCATCATCTTGAGGAGGATGAAGAGTGAAGACGTCCCCAAGCTTTCGGTGATCACAGCGGGTGTATTTGTCGCATCGCTAATTCACATCCCTGTAGGTCCCACAAGCGCCCATTTTATTCTCAACGGGCTGGCCGGTGTAACACTTGGGGTGCTCTCTTTTCCCTCTATATTCATTGCCGTACTCCTTCAGACACTCCTCTTTCAGCATGGGGGGATCACCACAATCGGGATCAATACTCTCAACTCAGGTATTCCGGCACTCATCGCATACCTCATATTCAGACTGGGATGTAAAGGTAAGATGAGTGGAAGAACAGGAGTTATCGGAGGTATTTCGGGAGGAATAGCTGTTCTTATCTCGGTGATTATGATCTCACTGGAACTTGTAACAACCGGAGAGGCATTTGAGAGTATAGCAGTGCTTCTTGCATCAGCTCACATACCGATCATAATCATTGAAGCGATAGCAACCGGTACAGTGGTCGCATTCTTCCTTCGAGTAAAACCGGAGATACTGAGCATTGAGGGGAGGTGAAAAGATGAAGAAGTTACTTCTGATTGCAATGATTTTTGTGATGCTTATGGGAACAGGGGTTGCGGATGCCCATAGGCTGATAATAGTTCATCGGATAAATCAGATCGAGATAGAGGCATATTTTGGCGGAGAATCGGCTTGTAGTGATGCCAAAGTTAGCATTTACACAATAAAAGACGGTGTAGAAGAGCCATATCTGAATGGTACGGCCGATGTAGACGGTAAGTTCACCTTCCCCCCAAAGATAGGTTATCAAGAGTACAGGGTCGTTGTTGATTCGGTCCATCTACCCGGTCATCGTGGAGACGAGGTAATAAATATCGGAGTCCCTGCTGAAAGAGCAAATGAAGATTCCGATGGCCTATCGCAAGATTTTCTGATGGTCATTTCCGGTCTGGGTTATATTGTTGGAATAGCAGGAATTGCTATTTGGTATAATGCCAGAAAGAGGGAGAATGACTGATGGAACCTCTGGAGATTGACGAATATTACCACCTAAAATCGCCCATTCACAGCTGGGATCCTCGTGCAAAGATAGTCTCCATTATGGCACTCATATTCTCGATCGTTCTGATTTATGATCTGAGACTGGTTCTTTTGGGTCTTGTTATTGCAATTGCTCTTCTCTTATCATCCCGAATCCCACTTAAATTCGTCATATGGCACCTCCGATGGGTCTTTATATTTATTCTCCCGTTCCTTGTGGTAATGCCACTTGCGATCACCGGTGGAGGAATCACTTTTACATATGAGGGTTTTGAATATGCTTTGTTGGTATCTACTAAGGCACTTACATCAGTGATTCTTATATTTCCCATGATTGGCACAATGAGGTTTGATTCTACAACTAAGGCACTAGAGAAGCTGAAAATTCCAAACAAGATAGTCCAGATGATCACCTTCACCTATAGGTACATATTTGTATTCATAAAGGAGTTCTCCGATATCTCAAGATCGATCGACTCGAGGGGCTTTAAAAGAAGGACCAATATGCACACGATAAAGACCCTTGGAACGGCTGTGGGAATGTTATTTGTCAAGAGCTTCGAGAGATCGGAGCGCGTCTATATAGCCATGCAATCGAGAGGCTACACCGGAACTCTCAAGTCCTTTGATGAGTTTGAGATGATGAAGATGGATTGGGTAAAATCGTTCATAATCACCGGAGCAGCAATTGGACTACATTTGGTAACCCTTGCAGGTGTGATCTGAGATGAGGAAGGCAATTGAGATCGATGATCTGAGTTACACCTATCCCGACGGGACCAAAGCACTCGAAAGGGTCTCTCTTGAAATCAGAGAGGGAGATGGGGTTGCACTCATAGGGCCAAATGGTGCCGGAAAGTCGACTCTGATGCTACACTTGAACGGCATCATAAGATGTGAAGGTGGTTTCGTGAAGATATTTGATGAGAAGATATCAAACGGAAACATCAGTGAGATTAGAGAGAAAGTAGGCATCGTCTTTCAGGACCCTGATGATCAACTGTTCATGCCAACCGTCTTTGATGATGTTGCATTCGGTCCGGTAAATCTTGGACTTAAGCGCGAGGAGGTCGAGGAGCGCGTTGAGATGGCACTTAAGAAGGTGGGACTATCGGGCTATGAAGAGAGATCACCCCATCGTCTCAGCTTTGGTGAGAAGAAGAGGGCCTCTTTTGCAACTGTTTTATCGATGGATCCCGAAATACTTGTACTTGATGAACCTACATCAAATCTTGACCCGAGAAACAGATCCAGACTTATCAGAACGATATCTGACCTACGAGATGAGGGGAAGACTATACTTACTGCAACACATGATCTGGATGCTGTTCCCAGTATCGCCGACAAGGTATTTGTCCTCAACAAGAAGATAATAACCGGTGGAACGACAAGAGAGATATTTGAAGATGTTGACCTGCTTAGGAAGATAAATCTAGATGTTCCGGAGGTTGTAAGACTGTTTGAGGTCTTGAAATGTTTCGGTTATGACTATGAGAAGTTGCCACTCTCGATAGAAGAGGCGATAAGTCACCTAACAAGGACAATAGAGTCGGCAGGGGGACATATACACCTTCACATCCATGAGCATACCCACAAAGAGCTTGATGAGGCAAGAGAGAAGCATAATCACCATTTTATGGAATAAACGACTTGATTTTTAGGCAGTCTACGTAGCCATCCCCGGTTTCTTATACCCCTCACCCTTCTTATCTAGGTCAACACGCTCATTAAATTAAGGGAAAAGTATTTGACATATGTACATACAAGGATAAAGCAAATTTACTAAAGAAATTTTAAGTTTTTATCAAGGTAGAAAGGGGAATGAAACGACATGAGGAAAAGAAACCAAGCTGCAATTTATTTAGGAATTATTATAATAAGTTTAATTATTGTAAACATTATGTCAAAAGGGCCAAGATATCTGGGTGTTGATAATGGTTTTTTTAAAAAATGCCCTAAATCACCAAATTGCATATCCACACAGAGTGATCCATCTGATGAAGGGCATTATATGGAGCCTATAAAGTATTCAACAACAAAAGAAGAAGCTTATGAAAATATTTTGGAAGTTATTAATTCTATGAAAAGAACCAAGATAATCACAAAGAGCGATAGTTATATTCATGCAGAATTCAGAATTAAAATACTGATTTTTGTTGATGATGTGGAATTTTATATAGATGATGAGAACAAGGTAATACATTTTAGATCTGCTTCAAGGGTTGGTTATTCAGATACAGGATTAAATCGCCGCAGAATGGAAGATTTTGTTGTATTATTTAATGAACTCATTTCACAACCCTCAACATCATCCTGATACATGCCAGATTGACAGCTGCCATGAAGCACACCTTCAAGCGCTCAAACCTCACCATAACCCTTTTAAATGACTCAATCCATGCATTGAATCTCTCGGCAGCACCCCTGTTTTTGTAGGATTTTTCATC
>JAXHTN010000205.1:0-3643 GCA_034190145.1 Halobacteriota archaeon
CCTTCCATTACCGGAGCGTTGTCATTGTAAAGTATCGGAGTTCCCGGGTGATCAGTCGTCCAGCATGGCCACGGTAATCCCCAATATTCGCCATCACAAGGACCGCCTACAGCTCTTCCATACTCAGTCTCAAATGTATGGGCGTTCGCCTTCTGCTTCTTCATCCGCTCAGGTGTCTGCCCTTGAAGACCAATTGGCCTGCATGCGAGGTTTATTTCCCGAGTTACGTCTTCTATGCTACTGTAATCGAAATGAGCACCGAAACCCAGTTTATTTGCGAGAAGCTGGAATATCTCCATGTCAGTCTTGCTCTCGTAGAGGGGCGGTACAATAACATCTCTCCATTGCCACTCTCTTCCGGTGGTTGTCACACTACCACTATTCTCCTGCCTTGTTGCAGCTGGTAATAGTACGATCCCATCAGATCTATCAGGCATTGCAGAAGCGCTTGTCGGGAATGGATCGACGATAACAAGCAAGTCCAGTTTCTCCATCGCCTCTTTCTCCCTCTTCATCTCAGTAATCGAGCTTGTGGCTTCACCCCATAGGATTGCAGCTTTGATATTATGGGGCTGGTCAATATCAGATTCGGGCATCAAGACCCCTTCGTACCATCTTGAGACCGCAAAACCGATCTTGGTCATCATGCTCTCGCCATTGTAGGTTGCAAATCTTCCCTTGAGTTCATCGAATGTAATGGAGCCTGATGTACTTGGCGTATCTGTGAAGACCTTTGAATACCAATCCCAAGAACCTTCACTTGTTACGCCGTAATACCCTGGTAAGAAGTGAGACAGGACACACATATCAGTTACACCCTGGACGTTACAATGTCCACGGACTGGTATGCAACCTCCTCCCCATTCTCCCTGGTTACCAAGGATACACTGCAAGATTGCCGCAGCTCGGATGATCTGAGAACCCACACTATGTTGGGTTGCTCCCATCGACCAGATGATATTACTCGGTTTATTCTTCGCAATCATCTCAGCAACCTTTCTTAAGTCGTCGGCACTTACCCAGGTTATCTTCTCAACTGCTTCAGGGGTATAGCCTTTCACAGCCTCTTTGACATACTCAAATCCATAGGTTCTGTTGTCGATGTACTCTTGATCTTGCCATCCGTTCTCGAGAATCACATTTATGAGGCCGTAAAGGAATGCGATATCCGAACCGGGTCTGAATCTAACGAAGAAATCTGACTTGGCCGCCGTCTTTGTAAATCGCGGGTCCGCAACGACGATCTTCGCACCCCGATCTTTTGATTCAAATATCTTCTGCATGAAGACAGGATGTGCCTCGGCTGCGTTCGATCCAAAGAAGAAATGACATTTTGCATGTTGCATTGCGATCGTTGTATTTGTCATCGCACCATGTCCAAAGGTGTTCAGAAGACCTGCCACAGTCGTTGAGTGACATATCCTTGCCTGGTGGTCGATGTTGTTCGTCCCGAAGAGCATACCAAACTTTCTGAACATATACGCTTCTTCATTTGATCCATGAACAAGCCCACACATGAAGACAGAATCGGGGCCATAAGTGTCTCTTATGCTTGTTAGCTGAGTGCCAACTTTCTCTATGGCTTCATCCCAAGTAATCCTTCTCCACTTACCGCCTACCTTCTCCATCGGATATTTCAGTCGTTTTTCAGAGTTGGTGACATCTACCAATGCCGTACCTTTTGAACACAATCCACCCTGATTTATGGGGTGATCTTCCCATGGTTCCATTCCGGTGAAGACTCCATCTTTCACAACGCCGATATATCCACAGCCAACCGAGCAAAAAGAGCAAATACTCTTCACTTGTTCTGTTTTAGCAGTGTCTGCAGCTTCTACCATCACATCATTCATGTAACCGGTATCTTTTGCGTATTTAGCAAGTTTGCTAAATCCCTTATGCATTGCTGCAGTAGCAGCAACAGCTGCGGTGATCTTAGTAAACGAACGCCTTGTCATGCTAAGCTCACCGAGAATTGATCTCGTTTTCGTTCCCAAACTTTTACCCCCGTGGATTTAAGTAGATATTTCAACCGATATTCAAGTAACTGATATCGTTTAAAGTAACCATTATTGATTACTGATGCCATTTACTTAAAACTTTCGTAGAAATTTATACCCTAGTATGTGTTTTTCATAAAATACTGTCTCAAACGAAGAATACGGATTTTCTATAAATTTTCTTTGATTTATACCGGTTTATTATGGGTACCAACAATCTAAGTTCTTTTTCCCATTGGAAAAGTAAATAATAAAGTGGAGTGCTATATTCATGTTGAAAGTATAATGAGGTGTTACAAGTGTTTCCAGGTGGAACAAGAGGAATGAACCCGAGAAAGGTTAAACAGATGATGAAGCAGATGGGTATCAATGTTGACCCAGTAGAAGATGTTCAAGAGGTAATTATAAGGACATCAGATCGTGAGATCGTCTTCAAAGACGCAGAAGTTACCATAATGGATGCCATGGGTTCAAAGACATATCAAATCGTTGGGACACCAGAAGAGCGCTCGATATCCTCCCTACTTAATGAGGACGTTCAACTTGTTGTTGAGCAGACGGGTGCCAGTAAAGAAGATGCTATAGCCGCATTGAAGGAGTCTAACGGTGACCTTGCAGAAGCGATAATCAAATTGAGTGGATGAAAGTATGTTAGATATAAGGGATGGTCACCTCACCATCGGTGGAGTTGATACTGTTGAACTGGTAAAGGAGTATGGAACTCCATTGTACGTGACTGATGAGGATAAGCTCAGAGGCAACTTTAGAGATTACACAACAGCCTTTAATGATGCCGATATATACTACGCTGCCAAAGCAAACTGGAACCTTACAATACTGAACTTACTTGCAAAAGAAGGGGCAGGGGCAGACGTTTTCTCTTCAGGAGAACTTCAAATGGCCCTCAAGGCAGGTATACCAAAAGAGAAGATACTGTTCAATGGAAATTCAAAATGCGATGATGAATTGGAAGTCGCAATTAATTCTTTAGTCAAGATATCAGTCGACTCTCTGGATGAACTGAAAACGATATCCGAGCTGGCTTCTAAAAATGATAAGGTGGCGGATATTGCATTCAGGGTCAATCCCGATGTTTCACCGGACACACACCCAAAGATATCAACCGGACTTCGGACTTCAAAGTTTGGGATTCCCCATGAGGAGGTTGTAAGCGCATATAAGGTGGCAAAAGAACTTCCAAATGTAAATCCAGTCGGGATTCACTGCCATATCGGATCACAGATACTCGATATAAGTGTCTACAGAGAAGCTGCCGAGAGGATGATGAATCTAGTTGAAGAGATCTCTTCTTTTATCGATCTTGAATTTATTGACATAGGTGGCGGACTGGGTATTGAGTATCATAAAGGGGATAAAGTGCCAAGGCCCTCTGAACTCTCTGAGATTGTTCTTTCTGTCGTGAACAAGAGATCCGAGTCACTCGGAGTAAAACTTAAGCTGATAATTGAACCGGGACGTTCGATAGTTGGAGACACTACAATCTTGCTATCACGAGTCAATACGGTAAAGAGGGCAAATAAGAACTTTGTGGGAATAGATGCAGGTTTTAATCTACTTATACGTCCTGCAATGTATGATTCTTACCACGAAGTAGTTGTGGCGAACAAAGCGGCATGTGATCC
>JAXHTN010000206.1:0-3627 GCA_034190145.1 Halobacteriota archaeon
GGTAAGCTCACGTGCATTCCCTGCCGAGCTTGCTTACGAAAAATTTGATATTGATACATCATACTATGTAAATCATCAGATTGTCCCGGCTGCCCACAGGATACTCACTCATTTTGGGTATTCCAAACCAGAGCTGATAGGAACAAGACAAGGAACGCTTGATGAATGGTAAGCTTTTTTAGAGAATCGCCTATAGTATAACAGGAATTTAAAATGGCAGGGCCGAAACTTTCCAGGAATCTTGGATTTGGAGACGCATTGATGCTCGGTATAGGTACCATGATAGGTGCCGGTATCTTTATCCTCCCTTCGATAGCAGCCGAGCGTGCAGGACCTGCTGCATCTGTCTCATACATGATAGGTGGCCTAATTGCAATAATGACTGCACTTAGCATCTCTGAACTTTCCACTGGAATGCCCAAGGCAGGTGGAAGCTACTATTTCATAACTAGGTCTTTGGGACCTTTCTTTGGCACAATTACTGGCGTTGGTATGTGGATGGGACTTATATTTGCCACTTCCTTTTACATGATAGGATTTGAGTACTACCTATCCAACTTCATTCCAACCGGATCAAGGATTATTGCAATAGGTATGACTGTAATAATTATTTTCGTCAATTTGATAGGAACGAAAGGTGCAGGGAACTTTCAGAAGGTTAGTGTTATCTTTCTTCTTGGAATACTCTTTATATTCATAGGAATAAATGGAACTGAGATAAAAGCCAGTAATCTTGAGCCCTTTGCTCCTGAGGGGTGGGGGGCTGTTGCTTCACTTGCAGGTATGCTATTCATCGGGTTTATGGGATTCGAGGTCATTGCCACGGTGGCAGAGGAGGTGAAAGACCCCCAAAAGAATCTTTCAAGATCGATGATCATCTCTGTTGTTCTTGTAACAATTATCTACATGGTAATAATAATAGTCGCAATCGGGGGAGTAGGGCAGGAGGAACTCAGTCTTCAAGATACGCCAATATCCTATGCTGCAAAGAACGGTCCGATGGGTGATATGGGTTGGGTCCTTATAACCATTGCCGCACTTCTTGCCACAATATCGTCAGCAAATGCCAGTATCCTCTCGGCATCTCGCATCGGTTTTGCAATGGGTAAAGATAACATCTTGCACCCACTCTTTAAAGAAGTACACAAGAAGTACATGACACCATCAAATTCGATTGTAGTCACAGGTATCCTGATACTTTTGTTTCAGATGCTAGGAGAGGTGGCACTTCTTGCCGAAGTAGCAGGTTTTATGTTCCTCTTCACTTTCCTTCTAATTCATGCTTGTGTCTGGGTGCTAAGACGAACAGATCCACAGTGGTACAATCCGAGTTTCAGATCTCCTTTATTTCCCTTGGTCCAGTTTGTAGGTGCTTTTACATGTCTTCTTCTTATAATTCAGATGGATCAGCTCTCCCAAGCAGTTGGCAGCTTGATGGTAACCTTTGCAGTCTTGTGGTACGCCTTATGGTCTCGGAGAAGATCAAAAGTAGAAGGGGAAGTGAAGAAGGTCTTTGAAGAGATGAATCTTGAGGAAGCAAAGAAGGTGATTCATGCAGAGGAAGAGAGTACAAGGAAGATACTAGTACCCTTCACCAACCTCTTTTATGAGAGGATTAAGATAAGAATAGCTGCCGCACTTGCAACCGAAAATGGCACAATGGTCAGACTTAATGTTGTAACCATTCCTGATCAGGTCCCTATGAAGAGCGCTCTTTCGTACATAAGTAAAGAGAGTATCGAACTGATGGAAGAGATCCAGGAACTGGACAAGAAGGTGAATGTGAGAAGGGATTACAAGCAGGTCATAGCCCACCAAGCTTCTGAAACAATTGTCAAGGTTGCAGAGGAGGAAAACTGTGAACTTATTCTGCTTGGAAAGTACATGACAAGGGTTCCCACTGCAAGGATCAAGGAGACGATGGCAAGTTACATCCTTCACAGAGCTGGTATGGATATTGGTGTCCTCTCGATGAATGATGAGTGCATCTCAAAGGTGAGAAAACGTCGTGGTCTTGAGACAAAAGAAGACGGGAAACCAAACGATGAACTCCCCCGTATCAAAAAAATACTTGTTCCTTATGATGACAACCACCATACACCTCTTGCACTCGAATTTGCTCGAAAGATCGGCATATATGAAAAATCGAATGTCACACTCTTCAAGGTGAGCTATAAGAAGGATATGAAGGAGAATGAAGAGAAGATAGAAAGGATCATGGAGGACTTCTCAATTGAGGGTTTCAAACTGAAACCCGAGATTGTGACAGGAACCTCCCCTGCAAAGGAGATTATCGCGGCTTCAGAAGAGTACGATCTTATCATCATGGGTGCATCCAAGAGATGGGTGCTCAATAAATTTTTATTCGGATCGATTCCAGACAGAGTGATGGCTGAAGCATCCTGCCCGGTTCTTTTTGCAAAGAAGAAGGAATCAAAAGCATTTTCAGTTCTTAAGGGTAGGATCTGATCCAGTGGGTAATAGAGATAAATAATAAAAAAGGAGGTCTGAACCTCCTTTCCTTCACCTCGCAGGCCTTATTATGTCTCTTTCTCCTGCTGGTTCATATTCCCTGAGTACGGCCTTCGTGAAGTCTGCCATCGGATCTCTGAAGTTGAAAGCCATATCAGGATCAGCAAAAGCGACCTTGATAAGTGGGCTTGCAGCCCAAGCCGAACCTCTGGCAAGCATCGCGGCATAACAGAACATCGGAAATCCCATTGCTCCGACTGTATATGACATATATGGGGTATTCGGGCCTTTAAGCTCCGGAAGTCCACCTTCTTCTGCTCTGAGTGAGGTTGCAAATCCCATACCGATATGGTGTTGTGTCTCCTGTCCTGCCCATCCTGTCCTGAACCAACCCTCTTTCATGATGAGTCCGACACAATAGTTGGCTGCCATCTGTGTGAGCTGTGAATCGCCGGTGAATAACGCAGCAACAATTGAACCGGCATAACCCACGGCAAATGTCCTTATCGCCCCACCCCAATGAAACTCCATAAAGGTCGGGTATTTGTCATACTGATCCATAACCATCGTTCCAACCATGTGAACGAAGGGTTTCATAGCACGCCAACTTGCAGGCATCCTTTCATGACCTTTCAGTATACTTCCCATCATAGAAAAAGCACTCTCCATTCCTCCACTATCTGCGGAAGCTCCTGCTGTCAGACCTTCAACATTGACAAACGAAGACGAACCCAAGAATGAGTAAGCGGCCGCATTAAACCCGACTCCTCCTGCCATGTACTGACCGTACCAACAGTTGGTTAATAATTCAGTCCACATCGGTCCGCCAGCAGCAACACCGGAGAATAGGTCTGTCATTGCACCCATGTCACCTGACGACAGTAGTTTCATCGTCGGTATAGGTTCGGAGAACGACTCGGCAGGACACATATCCGAGAGATAGCCAAAGGTCATTCCACCAGGCTCATTGGGCGCACGTGACCTGCTCTGCCATAGTGTCTCGCCCATTCGTATCTGCTGAGCATGCCTTGTTGAGTATGCGATATCAGAGAGGACAGACTCTCCGGTCAAACGGTAAGTTGAAACAAATGCCATCGTTGCAGACTGTGCCGCACTTCTAACGATTGCACCACCATCCATCATCCTTACACGAAG
>JAXHTN010000207.1:0-3605 GCA_034190145.1 Halobacteriota archaeon
ATCATCGATACCAATAGGCTAGTAAGTACCAAAGATAGCGCCATCGGTGTTCCAAATTTGTATATTTCAAAAACTTCCAAATAGAGAACAACCGCCGTCACACCCATCACGGATAGAACAGTCATACGTGCCGCTTTACCTGCGATTTTTTCTGTCCTTTCGTCCTGTTCTATCTCACCAGTTTTCTTTTTTTTGATAAAACGTCGATATGCTAAACCGAATACTATTCCAAACACCGTACCGTATATCCACCAAAATATGAAGTTTTCCATATTCACACCCTTTCCCGCTCGTATCTATAAAATGATAAAAAGTAGGCCACAACACTTGCACCAATAACAACGCCCGTAAAGGCAACAAAAGCACTCTCCGGTATCCTACCAAAGCCCAACAAAGCCAACAAAACACTCATTGAAACAAGAAGGAATTCAAAGCTCCTTCTTGAAGCACTTAGAGCATTAATCTCTGCTCTTTCGTCCAACCGGGTCTTAAATTCTCCTGTTTTTCTATATCTCAAAACTTCCGCGAGAGAGATTACAATGAAAGTTAATCCGACTATTACAAAGAGACCCCCGAATAGATCGTCAAAAGGACCTGTATCTGCAAAAATCAACCACATAAGACCCCATAATACAAAAAACACAGCTACTATCGATCTACGAAACGGAATCTGAATTTGTTTATTTTTCATTTGATACCCTTACCCCCACCTCTTTTTAGATGCCACTCAGATACCACTACCGATGCGACCATAATAAAGATCGTTGAGCAAAGAGCAAGGGCGGTTGAAGTTTTAAATATTTCAAATTCTTCCAGAAGGATGAGAACGGCTACGTATATCAGTGTGATCATCCATGAGTAGGAGAGTGCGTAAGCAGAAATCGTCTCAGACCTCTCGTCCTTCTCGATTCCTTCACCATAAACCTTGTGCCTAACCACTGAAGATACGATAAGAACAAACCCAACGGCCGTTAATACTGAAATAATTGAAGGATTTAAACCGATGTCATTCGAATAAGTCGATAGCAGGTTCACCAAAATGATTAATGCGCTTCCAAAGATAAGGCCGTATTTATACTTACTCTTCATATCTTCTCACCCCTTCTGTTGTAGTAAAAAGCCAGTACAAAGAAGATCATCCCTGAGGATAAAATCACAGCCCCTAACGCCTGCTCAGTGGCGAGTTCTGGCACATTGAAATTATCCACAAAAAATGTGTTATACCAAACAAGAGCGACAGCTATCCAGATAGACGAAATCCATGCATGAGCTCCTGCCTTGTGAGATACTTTCCTTGAAAGTTCATCTTCCACGGGTAAGCCCGACTTCAGGTCTTTTGCCCTTTTGATTACAATAAAACTTGAAAATATTGAAAGGCAGACGACAAGGGCCATAAATATGTATTCTATTGAATCTGGGCTACCGGGTCCTGCCATAAAGAGCGCAAGTACTGCAATTACCGAGACCACAACACCAAAACCGAGTATTATTCCAAGTCTTTCCTTCATCTTATTTCTCCTTTAATGTTTACTAAAGATAACTTTTTGTTAGATATTTTTAATCTTATGTTAGATATATATAACACAAAGATATATAAAGTTTTCTCATATTTTTTTAAAAAAACCTAAATGTGGACCGATTATATTTTGTTATTGTTTGAAAAAAAAGAAAAATGAAGAAAGAGAACCAGTCTCTTCTTATCTTTTAAAAACTGCTATCCCAACCAAGATCATTAAAATAAATAGTGCGATTAAGATAACATTCCAGCTCACTGTGTTTTCCGGTTCATCTATAGCCTCTTCAACTGCAGACTCTTCGTATGCAAAAGTTTCAACTGTGTCTTCAAAAGATATCTCCTCTCCGGTAAAACCGTCCATTGGGAAGGATGGCTTCGGATTTTCCCTTCCGAAGAGGCCGTAAGTCGAGAAATGAGATATCTCTGCTGCTGCTGTCTCCTCATTAGAGTCTACTATTGTATCGAGATCCTTCCAACTCCCATCATGTAGGGCTTTGATTGTGAGTTCCATATCTTTTACCTCTTCTTTATTATATCCGATTGTGAACTCAATCCCAGGATCGAATGTTGAACCTTCAGGTGTAAGAGTATAGACACCAAGAATCCCTTCTATATTTGAAGAACTGATGCTTATCGATTTCAAAGGTCTCCCCTCTGAATTAAGAGCGACTGTGCCTTCGGGTATTGTTATTCTTGCACTTCCGTCATTTGATTCTTCACTGTATGCGGAAAGTACCCTTCCATTTCTATCAGTCTTAATCTCATAGGAGGGTAATGCGCCCCCACCTCCACCCCCTCCCCCACCTGAATTGGGTGTTGGAGTGGGAGTAGGTGTTGGAGTAGGTGTTGGAGTTGGTGTAGGTGTTGGCTGGGGGGCATCATTAACGAATACAACAGGTGGGTCACCCGCTTCCATAGTAACGATGACATCGTCACTGTCGATCTCCCAAGGCAACTCGATCCATTCGCCTACCATGTTAATCTTATATACAGAATCGATCTCTTCCGCGTCCTCAACATCCTCAAATCTCAGAACAAAATCACCGCTTCCTGAGGAGTTTACCATACAGGAAGAGATGACTTCCGTATCTTGTGGCATTCCCGTGCTATTATTCGTATCCACCTCAAATAATCCTATTTCGACCCAATCGATACCAGGGTAAAGCCCATCAAATATCACGTTATATCCATAACCTTCCTCAATGACAATCGTCTCTTCGGGTTCTTCCACGAGGGAGATCGAGATGTCATCAAGGTCTGTAGTATCCACGTCTACTGACGAATCGTGTTGCTCATTTTCATTTATCTCTCCTGTGTAAGTTTCATTGATAATCTCTCCATCTTCAGACTCGCCTGTGAGCTGAAGTTCATACTCATGGTTCTCGGTTCCATCGATGATAACCTTATATTCTCCGACTGAGAGCTTGGACAAGTACACAGTCTGTGTGGTTGTGTTTATATCCGCGCCCGGTATCTCACAGTCTACATCATCTGTATCGGGGTTGGCCCCGACATGCCTACCTTCGGGATCATAGACATGTACTTCAGTCTCGGAATCCGCATCAATTGTAAGGTTTGCATTTGGTGGATCGAACATAAACTCATAGAGGCTGTCTGCTGCAAGATCGCCACTGCCATCGCTTCTTAGAAGTTTGATGTACTTTGCCGTAACAGGTGTCGGAAGGTATGCCTTAGTCCAATCATCCACAACCGGTGTTGACCAATCATTGATAACAAGAGTCCCCCAGTTTGGGGAGCTGCTACAACTCCCGGTAGTGTCATTTCCCATAAAGACGTCCCATGTATAGCTGTTTCCATCGGTGTACATCTTTATCGAGGGTATTGTGTAGCTTCCACCAAGATCGAAGACCACATACTGATCAGTCCCAGTATCAAGTGTGTTTGCTGTTATGATGCTACTGTCGATAAGTTCATCTGCACCGTTGAGATCATCACAGGTTATCGCAGGAGGTGTGAGCCAGATCTCGAATAGGTTGTATGGCCTGTAGTACTCAAGGTATGTTCCCCAGCTGCTACCGCTGGCATCATAACTACTTCCTGCAGGGGGTGTGGGGCTACCATGACACAT
>JAXHTN010000208.1:0-3602 GCA_034190145.1 Halobacteriota archaeon
AGTTCAGAGACAGTCTCTTCATAGACATCGAGCTTCCTCTTGTCCCAAAGCTTGACTCTTCCTGTGACTGCATCAAGCCTTTTTACTGTTGTGAAGGTGTCATAGGGGACAAGTATTATCGGCACTTTCTTCAGTCTCGCAAGGGTTAGAACCCCATTTGGTGGATAAAGATTTCCGGTAAGGACGAGTAAAGAAACACCAGCCTCTATTCCTGCGACCGCCATGTCAGCCCTATCACCACCTGTTATCAGAGCCTTATCTTTAAAGTCTCTGTAATACTGCCTCGCCCCTTCAGTTGAGAGAGCGCCAATGTAGATCCCTTCAATCAATTTATCCTGAAGGTCTTTACCTTCTATAAGGTCACCACCAATAAAATCATGAACAGCCTCTACGGTGGGGTAACCAAGGATCTTCTCTTCAGGAATAATTCCTAGTATTTTGATATCATTTTCCTCAAGAGCCACTCGTACGACCTTATCTGCCCTTTCCGCAAACGGACGTGGGATGTTATTCAGTACACAACCAACAACAGGACACCCTTCGGAATCAGCCACCTTTTTTTGATGAACGATACCATCCAATATACTGTCATCACTGCCTTTTGATACAATCAAAATAGATGAATTAAAGATTTTGGCAAGTGAAATTGAAGATAGATCCAAATGGGACAGGACATTTGATGTCCGTGCACCTTCGATTACCAGGATGTCAAAATCCTTTGATAGCTTTCTATGAGCAGCCGTGATCTTCTCAAGGATCTCTTCTCTTGATCCGGTTCTGAAATCTTCAAGAAAGTCGTGACCTATCATTACTGGTGCCATATCTTCAGATGACGAATCCTGATCCAAGACGTGTTTCATCAGCTCTACATCTTCATCAATCGGTGTTGCATCTTCAATCTTCATCTCGGTTGCAACTGGCTTGAAATATCCTACTTTATACCCCTCATTCTGAAATCTTAATGCGATCCCCATAGAAAGAAGTGTCTTACCACACTCTGGACTACCCGAGATCACAAACAAGCTTTTAATCATATCATACCTCCCTTCCAATAGTCATTTTAACATCCAGGGCGTTCACCCCATCACCTTTTGAGTATACAACAATAGGATTAATATCCATCTCCATAAGTTCTTTGAACTCAAGCGACAACTGCGAGATACGAAGGATTGTATCTACGACTGCATCTATATCGTACTCATTCTCACCACGAACACCCCTCAGAAGTGTATATGCCTTTGTCTCCTGAATCATCTCATATGCAGTTTCCCTTGTCATCGGTGCGAGACGAAATGAGACGTCACGTAAGAAATTGACATATATTCCTCCCAGACCAAACATAATGAGTGGCCCGAATTGAGGGTCTCTACTCATACCTAAAATAAGCTCCAGCCCCTTTGGAATCATCTTCTGGACCTCGACACCATAAATATCTGCTGTCGGTACCAACCTTCTTGCATTGATTAGAATCTCGGACCTAGCGTTCTTGACCTCCTCTGGCGAGGAGAGCCCAATCTTCACTCCACCAACGTCAGTCTTATGAATTATCCCTGGAGAAGAGACCTTGACCGTCACAGGATATCCCATCTCATCGGCGATCTCAACTGCCTCTTCTTGGGTTGTTGCAAGTTTTGTCTTCGGTACATTTATCCCATAGGCCCCTGCTACCGAGGTCGTCTCATGGCCCAAAAGGACAGTTCTATTCTCTTTTGCCACCTTCTTAAAGACTCTTCGTACTAATTGTTTATTGGCATCAAATCTTGGAAAGATGAGTTTACTGGGCCGCTCAAGCACCTTGGCATACCTCACAAGTGCAGCAATCGATGTTACTGCTCTATCTGCAAATGGATAACATGGGATGCATTGCGAGGACAATATATTGAGGCTCTCGTAGAAACTGTCGCCACCCATAAGCGATGTTACTATCGGTTTATCAGGGTATCGATGATGCAGTTCTGAAAGCATCCTAACCGTCTTCTTGGGCTCCGTTACGATCTGTGGAGTCATAATCAGAAGGACTATGCCGACATTTTCATCTTCCATTATGGTGTCGAGCGCAACCTCAAATCTATCTGCTTTTGCATCGCCGATGACGTCAACAGGATTATATATACTGGCATTTGACGGAAGACTCTTTCCGAGCTTCTCTATAGTCTCAATTCCGAAACTCGCAAGCTTAAGTCCATATGATTCACATGCATCCGTTGCGATGATACCGGGACCACCGGCGTTTGTCACAATAGCAACCCTCTCATTTTTTGGTACGGGTTGCGTGGAGAATACCATCGCATAGTCAAATAGCTCCTCGATAGAGTTTGCTCTTAAGACCCCCGTCTGTTTGAATGCAGAGTTATATGATTCGTCACGACCCGCAATCGAGCCTGTGTGAGATGAAGCAGCTCTTGCACCTGATTCCGAGACTCCCGACTTCAAAAGTATAACGGGCTTTTTAAGCGTTGTCTTTCGGGCAACTTTTATGAACTCTCGACCACGTTTAATACTCTCAACATAAGCAAGAATTACACTAGTCCTCGGATCGCGACTTAGAGCGCCTATAAAGTCGGTCTCATCGAGATCTGCCTTGTTTCCGAGACTTATGAATTTACTGAACCCTATCTTCTCTTTTGCAGACCACTCAAGAATAGCCGTCCCAAGTGCTCCGGATTGTGAGATAAATGCAATATCTCCTTGGGCTGGCATACAAGGCGCAAATGAAGCATTGAGTGGAGTGCGTGTGTCTATCATGCCGACGCAGTTGGGCCCAAGAAGCCCCATGCGGTACCTCTTGCATATCGTTACAAGCTCTTCTTCCAGCTCAGCTCCATCCGGACCCACCTCCTTAAAACCGGCTGTGATCGTTATCAAACCGTGAATATTTTTCTTACCGCAATCCTCGGCAACCTCAAGAGTAGACTCCGCCGGAACCACCACCACGGCAAGGTCTGCATGATCAGGTATATCCGAGACGCTTGAATATGAACTACGTCCTAGAATCTTGTCCGCCTTAGGATTGATTGGATAGACATCTCCTTTAAATCCTGATTCAATGATACTCCTGAGAACCTCGTAACCGATCTTATCTCTAGTTCTGGATGCTCCTGCTACAACTACCTTCGATGGGTTGAACATCTTGCTCAGTTTCAAGTACTGACACCTTCCAGATCTAAAAACTAATGCCTTTTGACCATGCACTCCATCTCAGATTTTTCCTCATCTGTGAGGTACCCCTCGGCCATATCTACAATATTCTGGCTCCTCAGGTAATAATGCATGGACTGCGACATAGTTGAAATCTTCTTTAAGGGAACGCCTACTTCACTGGCAACCCTAAAGGAAGTATACAATACTTCCATATAATTGTTTGGCCACCCGAATATTGCGTCGTTTGATCTCAACCATGCAAAAGCACTCAACCCATCCCTGATCTTAAAATCCATTATGGTCATGCAAGGTGGGTTCTTAAGCTCTATATCTTCAGGAAGTCTCAATGTGCAGACCGCTTTTCTTGTGTCAGGAAAGTTCTTCAACATCTCAATTGCCTTTTCTAACTGATTTGAAAGAGCGAGTCTTCCTCCGTAAGTATAATCCCAATCACCATCCTC
>JAXHTN010000209.1:0-3592 GCA_034190145.1 Halobacteriota archaeon
TGCCGAGGAACACCAGTCCGCCGAAGAGGTTGTTGTTCATGAAGGCGCGGAAGCAGCCATCCGCCTCGCGGTCCCGAATCAGCCACTGCTGCCACAGGAACGAGACCGCCGCCAGCATCAGACCGGGCAGAATCTTCTCAAGTTGATGGATGTATGGGTAGAGAGGAATGCGTTCGGAAGACAAAGAGAGTCTTTCGAGATCAATCTAGATACTACAGTATTTGAAGAACCGTTTCCTGCGCCTTTTATAAGGGCTCCTGCAATCGTAAAGACTGCCGCAGATGTCGAAGTTATCGCAAAGGTTGAGAATTATATTGTAGCGGCAAGGCAAAGAGACCTACTGGCCCTTGCATTTCACCCGGAACTGACGACGGATACAAGGTTTCACCACTATTTCCTGGATATGATCAAAGCCTAATTGTCGTACTTGATCTTAAGATAAGCCTCTCTTGCAATCTTATTGTAACCCTTTGAGAACAACTTCTCAAGCGGCTCAAGCGCCCTCTCATCCCCGATCTCGCCGAGTGCATCAGCTGCATAGTCTCGAATCCTATCGCTTGTGTCATCAAGAGCAGAAATCAAAGCTCCGATAACGTCTTCACCACCGATGTTTATGAGTGTGAGAAGTGCATACTCCCGAATCATGCTGTTACTGTCTTTCAGCATATTTATCATGGAATCTACCGTACCCTCATCGCAGATTCTATAGAGGCATTGGACGGCTTCCAGCCGGATTATATCCCTTTCATCTTTTAGGTTGTCAAGAAGGCCAGCAATGTCTCTTTGCTCGCCCATCTTCCTCACTTTATCGAGCTGTTTCTTGGTCTTCCCGTTCATTTGAAATTTTTTTGAGGAGGCTCTTATTCTACATCAATACAGCCCTTTTCAGGATTATATATGCATGTGGGGTCTTCTTCAAGGAAATCACCTTTGAAATGATACGCTTTCTGCCTGCATCCACCGCAGACATCTTTATAATCACAAATACCACATTTTCCTTTGAGAAGGTCATTTTTGTCCCTCAGTTGAATCAGAAGTTCACAGGGGTTCTCGTTCCAAATCTCTTTAAAGCTTTTCTCACGGATATTTCCAACAAGCTTTTGTGGCGCAAAGTGACACGGCATCACATTTCCCAAGAAATCGACATTTGCCACTTTGTTTCCAATAGAACACCCGCCTGAGATCTTCAAAAGTTCCCTCACGTCATCAAATCTCTCAGGATCTTCTTCCTTCAACCTTTCTAGGATATAAACGCCATCCATCGGAGAGTCTGTTGTAAGGATCTCTATCTCTTTGTCCCTCAGTTCCAGTGCCTTGTCATAGAGGTGTTCCAATACTTGCAAACGTTGCGCTTTTGTGATATCCCAACTGGATATAACCTCACCTCTTCCGGTTGGAACGAGGTGGTAGAGACAGAACCTAGGAACTCCAAGCTCAACAGCAAGATCGAGTAATGCCGGAACTTCTTGCCAGTTGCTCTTGTTTATTGTGATTCGAAGTCCGGTTTTAAGGCCTGCTTCCATTGCATTCTTAACGCCCTGGATTGACCTGTCCCAAGATCCTGGTATCCCTCTGAAATCGTCATGAACTTTTGCTGAAGCGGCATCCACACTGACTCCCACATACAAGATATTTGCCTCTTTGAGCTTCTTTGCATTCTCCTTTGTAATCATTGTTCCGTTGGTGGAGATTACAACGCGGACTCCTTTCTCTTTGGCATAAAAAGCAAAATCGAAGAAGTGTTTACCCATAAGAGGTTCACCGCCTGTCAGAATGAGCATGGGTATCCCCATATCTGCAAGATCGTCTATGAAGGCTTTTCCCTCTTCAAGCGTCATCTCATCAGGATGCGGTTCCTTTGCATCAATGTAACAATGCTTACAACGCAGGTTGCACGCTCTTGTGATGTTCCACATTACAACCGGCTTTATCTCTGATGAAAATCGTATCAGATCATCAGGTGCTTCTTTTGCAGCCATCTCTTTTGCTCTTATCGCTTCCCATATTGTTGCTCTGTCCGCAAGAACCTTCGAAAATATTATCATATCCCTGCTACCTCCTTATACAAATCTTGGCCTTTCAGAGAGACGTATTGACAAAGGCAATGGCCTGTAAGGCATGCCTTCAGTCTCCGATCTTATTCTATCATTTAATTCTTTAAAATTGATCTTAATTTTTTTAGGTTTCTTTGGCTCAGATTCCGATCTTACCGTTACAGTGATGAAATCACCATCAACCTCTTCATCCCCGATGACAGCAACATAAGGTATCCATTCTCTTCCGGCACCTCTTATCTTCTTCCCCATAGTCTCATCTCTGTCATCAACATCTACCCTAAACTCAAGTTCATCCGCAACCTTCAATGCGTAGTCAATATGCCTTTCTGCTACCGGTATAATACGAACTTGGGTCGGTGAGAGCCATACAGGAAGCATCGGAACCTCACTTTCATGAGCCTTCTCAAGAAGTGAATAGATACACCGTTCTATTGCTCCACTAGGAGAACAGTGAAGTATGGAAGGCTCATTTTCTACATTATTTGAATCTATATAACTTATCCCGTACCTCTCTGCATTTTCTACATCGATCTGAACCGTCGAAAGTGCACTGGCCTTGCTCAGCGCATCTATGAAGTTGAATTCGAACTTTAAGACAAAGTAGAAGAATCTACGATCCCACATCTCGATCAGAACCGGTTTAT
This sequence comes from Halobacteriota archaeon, assembly GCA_034190145.1. Taxonomy (GTDB): domain Archaea; phylum Halobacteriota; class Syntropharchaeia; order DAOWMC01; family DAOWMC01; genus JAXHTN01. The sequence continues at coordinate 2,702 of JAXHTN010000209.1, forward strand.
CTATTATTCGAACGAGGCCCTTAATGAAATCTTTATTCTCCTCATAAAAATCTCTTGTAAACCTTAAAGCGACCTCGTAATCCCCAGGATTTATCCCAATGTCGTTTAGGACCTTTATGCTCATCTCATACTGATTCTTGAACTCTGAGATCGCCTGATCCATGTCAAGGCAGAGAGTGTGCATATCAGGCATTGTAAATGATCTCAGCCTCCTAAGTCCGACAAGCTCACCCCTCTGCTCCCTTCTGAATGAGTACCTTGTCATCTCAAACATCTTCAGTGGGAGGCTCTTGTATGAGATCGTCATATCACTATTCATGAGAAACTGCCCAAAGCATGCTGCAAATCTCAAAAATAGCTCCCTCTTATCGGATTGAATCGAGTATTGTCTCGCAGGAAACCTGTCAAGGTACTTCTCAAGGGTGGGGTGTTTGGCGTCGTACATTATTGGCGTCTCGACCTCCATAGCCCCATAATCCAGAATAGAACCGGATACATACGTCTCCAAAAGGCTCTTGATCATCCTCCCTTTGGGATAGTATCTAAGGTTTCCCGGATCAGAACCCGGTTCATAATCTGCGATCTCGAGGCGTTTCATAAGTTCAACATGAGGTGGTGCCTTCTCGACAATTCGGCTCTTCTCAACCTCGTATCCAAGAAACTTCTTCAGGTTCACGTTTCCTTTGAAATTAAAATCTTTTGGGTCGATGAGATCCCCGTTTGTATTCATGACGCGGATATATGAGACAGCCTTCTCTTCGGCCTTAAGAGCCTCTGAGATCGCTTCAGAACCATCTCCACTTCCATCTGGTTTTATCGATCGTGAAAGCTCCGAGAGTGGATGACCCTTGCAACTTATCTCAAAAGATTTATACCAGCCAAAAGGCGCCC
>JAXHTN010000021.1:0-14642 GCA_034190145.1 Halobacteriota archaeon
GAATAACTCCGGAAGTTCAACGTTACTCAACCTATCCTCTTCTATGAGAACGGGAGGGACATCGGTCTCCGGGTACATTCTTGCCGCCCCGGGAAGAGGTCTCATGTAAGCAGATGAGCCGTTCTCAAGTGATCTTCTCGTCTCTTCAGGTATGCACCTCATCGCTTCATCCGCCCGTTTTATAACGGCCTTCAATGCACTTATAGCTCTAGCTTCTACGTCGGCAACGAAGATCACACAGTCATCTTCTCCTGCATCAAATACCTCTTTTAGGGCACTTACTTCTTCTTTTGTTATCCCGTACTTTGGCATCTCATCTGTGTGAAATATTCCCCCGGTAAACCCTTTTGCCCTATCGGAAAACTCACTTCCGAGGCGTCTCTCAGGTTGAATCTCTCTACCTACAAGGCCACCAAACCCTCTAAGACATATGCCAAGAACCACACCATCCCCAAGGGCCTTACTTATTAGCTTGCACTTAGTACCCTCAAAGACCGAAGTGAGATCGATAATATCTTCTCCAATGAAAGCACCCCTTTTATTCAATTCATCCCTTATCTCAAGTAACTTGACTTGTCTAATGGCTTCATTTTCCACGATCTTACTTATCAATCCGAGCATCTGCACGCCCTTTATCTCAACTCTTGCACCTTCAGCAATTGAGATATTAACATCTTGTCTGATCGTACCGATGCCTCGCTTCACATTTCCTGTCGATCTGAGTATCATTCCTATATACTCTGCGACCTTACTTGCCTCTTCCGGAGTCTTAATCTCACTACCTGTTGCAATCTCCACAAGCGGTATTCCAAGCCGATCGAGGGAGTATACAACCTCATCCTTGGTCTCGGAGACCTTCTGTGAAGCCTCTTCTTCAAGGCATAAGACCATGATGCTGATATCATTTCCGTCAACATCGATATGACCGTCGGTTGCAACAAGGGCACATCAAAGAAAACTTTCATAGTTGGTAGGCCCAAAGTCACCGTGAGGACATGGAAGACATAAAAGACCTAATCGAGAAGTACGCACTACAAAACGCCGTCAAGTATGGTTCAACGCCACAAGTTGATGCTGTTATCAAAAAATTGCTCGGAGAGCATAAAGAGTTGCGACCGAGAGCAAAAGAGATTATTCCCCTTATCCGTGAAGCGCTTGAAAGAATAGAGGGTATGAGCTCGGATGAGTGTGAAGATCGGTTGAGAGAGATAGCTCCGGAGCTTATTTCTGAGCTCAGCGAGAAAAAGGAGCCTGATAAAGGTTTACCAGATCTCAAGATTGAAGGGGATGAGAAGGTTGTGATGCGATTTGCCCCGAACCCGAATGGTCCAGCTACGCTTGGTAGTGTACGGGGGATAATAATAAACTCAGAGTATGCAAAAAAGTATAACGGGAAATTCATAATCAGATTCGATGACACCGATCCACAGACAAAAAAACCTATGATCGAGGCTTATGAGTGGTATCTTGAGGATTGTGATTGGCTTGATGCAAAACCTGATGAGGTTGTGATCGCTTCTGATCGGATAGAGTCCTACTACGATTACGCAAAGAAGCTCATCGAGATGGGTGAAGCCTATGTCTGCTTCTGTTCAGGAGAAGAGTTTAAAAGTTACAAGGACTCAGCAAATGAATGCCCGCATAGAAGTTCTGATCCATCCGAAAACATGAAGCATTGGGAGGATATCCTCGACGGGAAGTATGAGGAGAAGGAGGCCGTCCTCAGGATTAAGACCGATATGAAGAACCCAAATCCTGCTCTCAGGGATTGGGTTGCTTTCAGGATAGTAAAAGCGAGCCATCCAAGGACGTGGGAGAGATACATAGTTTGGCCGATGCTTGATTTTGAATCTGCCCTGGAAGACCATATGCTAGGTGTGACTCATATCATAAGGGGAAAAGACCTTAGAGATAGCGAGCGAAGGCAGAGATTCCTCTATGACCACCTGGGTTGGACGTATCCAGAGACCATCCACTGGGGGAGGGTAAAGATTCACGAATTCGGAAAATTTAGCACATCGTCACTCAAGAAAGGGATTGAAGAAGGAATTTATACTGGATGGGATGATCCCAGGCTTCCTACACTGAGAGCTCTCAAGAGAAGAGGTATCAGACCCGAAGCGGTGCGCAACTTCATGACCAGCCTGGGTGTGGGTGAAACAGATATCAGCCTCAGCTTGGAGACCCTTCACGCAGAGAATAGGAAGATTGTAGATCAAATGGCAAATAGATATTTCTTCGTGTGGGATCCGGTAAAGATCGAGATCGAAGGTGGTCCTAGGGTCTCCCGCCCGCCTATTCATCCGGGAAAGAAAGGGCGAAGGGAGATAAGGATAGGGTCTGAGCTATATATATGTCAAAAAGATATCTCAAACTTGGCTGTTGGCGATAAAATAAGATTGAAAGATCTATTTAATATAGAAATAATTAGTTTAAATCCGTTAAAAGCTGTTTTTGCAGGAGAAGAATTAGAAAAAATTAAAATAATACATTGGGTTCCATCTGATGGTATAAAAGTCATAGTAAGATCTTCTGAAGGCGAAATAGATGGTTTGGGCGAGCCTTTGATAGATAAAGAACTGGGAAATATTGTTCAATTTGAGAGATTTGGCTTTGTGATGGTTGATTCAATATTAAGCGATAGAACAATCGTTTATTTCGCACACAAATAATCGGATATCATAACCAAACAAAAAATATAAAAAGATTGCCGCCGAGATACAGTTGAATGTACAGGTCATATGAAGATTTACCCAAGATAAAACTCCCTAGTGGGAATTTTGATATTAATATTAGTGATTCCACTATACGCGATGGGTCTCAGATGCCCGGAATTGTGATGAAAGATAGGCACAAGGTTCAAATATACAGGTACCTACATGAGATAGGTGTTGAAAAGATTGAGACGTTTCTTTACACAGATAGTGATAGGAATATAGCAAGGAAACTAATGGATATGGGCTTTGAGTTCCCTGAAGTTACAGGTTGGACTAGAGCAAACCCAAACGATATTGATCTTGCAATTGAGATGGACGGGATAAACGAAACAGGGATCCTTATGTCAATGTCGGACTCCCATGTGCTTGATAAAATGGGTCTGAAGAACAGGCAAGAAGCTGAAGACAAATACCTTGAGGCTCTGGATCACGCTCTTGATCACGGGCTTAAAGTCAGATGTCATCTTGAAGATGTGACAAGATCGGATTTTAGCGGTTTTATTAAACCTTTTGTAACAAAGATTATGGAAAGATCAGATGACATTATAATAAGATTATGCGACACACTTAGCTATGGCATCCCATTTGTAGACTCGATTCACCCATACAGTATCCCAAAGATGATATTAGAGCTAAAAGAGACAGGAGTGAAGAATATCGAGACGCACGTCCATGACGACTTTGGCCTCGGTGTGGCAACATCTCTTGCCGGTTTTTGGTACGGTGCAAACTGGTGTAGTCTTACATTCCTTGGAATAGGCGAGAGAGCCGGAAACTCCGAACTTGAGAAGATCCTCCTCTTTTTGAGTTACAGGCTTGATGGGTTCGAAAAATATAACCTCAGTTGTTTGACCGAGTTCTCAAGATACATGGAGAAAGAACTAGGAGTGAGAGTACCAAGAAACAAATCAGTGGTGGGAAAAAACGTATTTACTCACGAGTCTGGTATCCACACTGCTGGCGTGATAAAAAATCCATTTACTTACGAACCATATCCTCCTGAACTTGTGGGTGCTTCGAGGCAATTGATGATAGGCAGCTCCTCTGGAACAGAAGTCATACGATTTAAGATCGAAGAGATGCTCAAAGAGATACTGAACTTAGAAGTGAAGGTTGATAAAACAGACCCAAGAATAAAGTCCATCCACAAAGAGATACAAAGGTTGTACGATACGGGAGAGAGAGTATCGTGCATATCTGATGAAGAGATAAGAGGGTATGTTGAGAAGTATTACACTCTACTCCCGATAATCGAGAAAGATATTGTTTCAGAGAAAGAACCGGAAGAAGAGATATAAAGCTGAGAAACTCATCTTGCGAGTCTCTCTTCTCTTAATTTATCTTTTAAGTTAAGTTTTGTTATCATCACGTTTGATGGGTGAATTGGGCGTGGGACTTCAGATCCGTCAGCTTTGGATATAACAACTCCGTCTATGGTGATACTCTCATTTTTTATTGATACAGTCTGTACTTTCCCCTCAGTACCCTTAAATGTCCCCGTCATCACTTTAACAGTGTCACCCTTGATAACTCCAAAATTTTTCTTGCTGTATTTACCCCTCAATTCGCTTGAAAGAAGCGATCTCATGAACTTATTTCTTCTATGAACAGGTGCAGTATATCTTGCTTTTCTCTGTTTTCTTGGTTGTATTGATTTTGTCGCCGTCATCGTTACCATCCCTATTCACACTATATTCATCGAACTTAAAACATTTGATAATATCTTCTCGTTCTCTTCACTAATTGGCCCAAGTGGAAGCCTGAGACGACTTGAAGAGAGACCCATAAGTTCAGTTGCCTTCTTCACAGGAATTGGATTAGTCTCGATGAATAGTGCCTTGAAGAGTGGAAGTAGTTTATAGTGAATCTCTCTAGCAGTTTTTAGATCGCTCTCTTTTAAAGCATCAACAAGAGACCTCATCTCTCTTGGAACAACATTTGCCGCAACAGATATCACACCCTTGCCACCAAGACTCATTATCGTGATTGTCTCATCATCATTACCGGATAAAAGAGTAAAATCATCATCTGTTTGGTCAATTATTGATGTGATCTGAGAATGATTGCTACTAGCCTCTTTAATCCCAACGATATTACCTAACCTCGAAAGCTCAACAACTATGTCAGGAGTCATATTGAGCCCCGTCCTCGAGGGAACATTGTAAAGGACAATGGGAATGTCAACTCCCTTTGCCGCTTCAGTAAAATGCTTAATCAAACCGGACCTGTTTGGTTTATTGTAATAAGGCGTTATGAGCATTGCTGCCTGTGCCCCGGCATCTTCGGCATATTTTGTGAGGTCTGCTGCCTCCCATGTGTTGTTTGACCCAGTCCCGGCAAGGACCGGAACAGAGGAAGCATCAACTGCAATATCAATCAATTTTTTATGTTCTGCATGAGAGAGTGTCGCCGATTCACCGGTAGATCCGCATGGCACAATTCCGGTTACTCCACCCTCAATAACAAACTCGATATTTCTTTTAACGCCTTCTCCATCAATTTCACCATCGGATGTAAAAGGCGTAACTATTGCCGCAAATACACCTTCAAGCATTGTTTCTTTTCTCTTTCGGCCTCATCTTGCGGGTAATATACCCGGCAACTCTGTTTCTAATTACTTTGCTTGTTATGTCGGTTTTCTGTGTCACTATCTGTTTGTTTTCATCAAAATCCGTACTGAATTCTGATCGAAAGTCTCTGAGGAGCTTTGCTCCTATACTCTTGATATATGTCGGTTTAATATTCCCCATTATTGTTCACTTTCCTTCTTACCTACTACACCTGAGAAGAATATAAATTTGATAAGCCATTTCAGAATGGAGGGAAGCTCTTTAACAGTGGTTACGCCCAACTCCATTAGTCCAATTATTGCCAGAATAGCATCAAAAACCTTGGTTAACAGGCTCTCAGCCTCTTCAAACACACTCTTCCTTTGTATTTTACCCTCTTCGACTTTTGTTGTCGTTGTTTGTGCCATAGAACTCGTCCCTTTAACCTCTTTTTCCCTCTTCTTTGCCTCTCTTCTCGCAATCTTCTCTGCTCTTTTTGCTTCTTTGTCAGGTTTGACTTTAGCAGTTGAACCACCGCTTTTAGAGAGTTTATTTTGCCTTTTTGCCTCTCTTTTTGCGATCTTCTCTGCTCTTTTCACTTCACGATTTAATTCCTTATCACTTTTACGATCTGGATTAGAAGAATGTACAATGGGATTGGCCTCATTCCCGGCTTTACTAATTTCGACACCACTTAAAACTCCGTCACCTTTTTCAGTCAATTTTAAATCAGTCATCCTAAATACCCCCTTTGTCTCAAATCTTCAATCTTATCTTTAATAAAACTCTCATCGACATTAATCTTTTTTGCAAGCTTCTTTGGTGTTGTAAACCCTTCTGCGATCCCATTCAGAATTAGATATTCTACCTTCGTAAGATGTTCCTTCTCATTTTTTGGCTCTTGAACCTCTTCGACTGCAACCTCAACCTCCTTTTTTGGTACTTCTATATCTACAATCAAAGGCTTTTCTTCCTCTTTAGCAGGAACAACTTCTTGAGGTTCTTCCTTTTGAACTTCGACCTCTTCAATCAAAGGCTTATCTTCCTCTTTGTCGGGTATGATTTCTTGAGCTTGTTTTAAGGGTGGCGCCACTTCTTCAATAATTTTCTCCGCGATAGGCTCTTCTTTTACCCTCTGAACTTCTCCTACTTCCAGACCACCTGCTTTTACGTTCTGTTCATCTCTTAGAGCACGTATATGCGACTCGATTTCAAGAAGTTCCTTATCTATTTTATTATCAAGATCATGCTTCTTTTTGGAAAGTTCCTCAAGTTCTTTTTTGAGATCTGATAGCTCTTTAGAATCTTCTTCATCACTTTCGAGCTTTAATAATTCCTTAGAGAGGTTTCCTGCAGCTTTTACCTGCGAAATAGCTTCTTTTGCTTTTCCATCCTCAACAAGTAATTCAATGTTCTCAAGAAGTCTGTCTCTTTCCTCGATCAAGTTCTTTTCCCTGGACTTAATGTCGGCTTTTAATTTGTTAATCTTACCATAGATTTCTTTCTCTTGAGCATCTATGGAATCAAGCTCTTTGGAATTCCTGGATTTAAGATCATTCTTTTCAGCTTCAAGTTTATCTATACTTGCCTCAAGTCCCTTTGCTTCATCGACGCCCTTTAATCTTTCAGTGATCTTAGCCGCATCCTCGACCTGCTTTATAGCCGCCTCTGACTTTCCATCTTTAACTAACGTGTCAATGTTCTGAAGTAATTTCTTGCGCTCTTGCTTCAATTCAGATTCTAACACTTCGAGTTCTTTCATCATTGTAAGCACCATCTCGCAATTATTCAATCTAATTAGCTTAACATAGGTAAATACTAATGGATTTATATGATATAACTTTACACATATATATTATTTCCTATACTAAAAGTAAATGAGAATTGAGGGTTAAAGGTGAAACACTGTGGCTTCAGAAGAGACTGATATTCCAATTAACATAGAAGACGAGATGCGCAGTTCATTTCTTGACTACGCGATGAGTGTCATAGTAAGTAGGGCCCTACCTGATGCAAGGGACGGCCTTAAACCGGTTCATCGACGGATACTATACGCCATGCAAGAACTGGGTCTTGCTTCAAATAAAGCCCATAAAAAATCTGCAAGGATAGTAGGAGAAGTGCTTGGTAAGTATCACCCTCACGGTGATGCTGCCGTCTATGACACTATGGTTAGGATGGCTCAAGAGTTCTCTTATAGATACCCGCTGGTGGATGGTCAGGGGAACTTTGGATCTGTTGATGGCGATTCAGCCGCTGCTATGAGGTACACCGAGGCAAGGCTTTCCAAGATAGCAGAAGAGATGCTTTCTGACATAGATAAGGATACAGTTGATTTCATTGCTAACTTCGATGAGACCTTGAAGGAACCGGTGGTTCTACCCTCTAAGGTGCCTAGCCTACTCATAAACGGATCGTCCGGTATCGCAGTTGGCATGGCGACCAACATCCCACCCCACAACCTAAATGAGGTAGTTGACGGCGTGATAATGGCAATTGAAAATCCTGATGTCAGCCTCGAAGAGTTGATGACAGCGATGAAGGGGCCTGATTTCCCGACAGGTGGATACATTATCGGAGATGAGGGGATAAAGAGCGCCTACTCCACAGGAAGAGGGATCATCAAGATAAGGGCCAAAACGGAAATTGAGGAGATAAGGGGCGGTAGAGAGGCGATAATAGTAACCGAACTACCATACCAGGTCAACAAAGCAAAGCTTGTAGAAAACATTGCAGAACTTGTACGTGATAAGAAGATAGAGAATATATCGGATCTGAGGGATGAATCCGACAGAAATGGAATGAGAATAGTAATCGAACTTCGTTCCGGCGCAATCTCCGACGTGGTACTGAATAAACTCTACAAACACACACAGATGGTGAACAACTTTGGGATTATTCTTATTGCTCTTGTTGACGGACAACCCAAGGAACTGAAGCTCAGAGAGCTGATCCAAAATTACATCGATCACAGAGTCGACGTGATAACACGAAGGACACAGTTTGAGCTGAAGAAAGCGGAAGCTAGGGCCCACATCCTGGAAGGTTTAAAGGTAGCTCTCGATAACATCGATGAAGTTGTCAAGCTTATCAGAGGATCCAAAAATACGGATGAAGCAAGGCAACTCTTAATGGAACGTTTTTTACTTAGTAAAGAACAGAGCCAAGCGATACTAGATATGAAGTTGAGCGCTCTAAGTAGCCTTGAGAGGGAGAAGATAGAATCGGAACACGCCAAACTGATCGAGAGGATTTTGTGGCTGAAGAACGTTCTCTCAAGTGAAAAGAGGATACTGGAACTTATAAAAGAGGAGCTGATTGAGCTCAAAGGAAAGTTTGGTGACGGAAGGCGTACCAAGATCATTGCTGATACTGGTAGCATTAGCATGGAGGATATGATAGCAGACGAGCAAGTTGCCCTCATGATAACAAATGATGGATATGTAAAACGGATGCTTATCGACACGTTCAAGAGCCAGAGAAGAGGCGGAAAAGGGATAATCGGTGCCGAGACAAAGGATGAAGACTTCATTACGGACTTGTTCATAGCCTCAACTCATGACTACATGCTCTTCTTCTCAAATAAGGGGAAGGTCTATTGGTTGAAGGCCTACGAGATCCCTGAAAGCGGAAGATATTCCAAAGGTAAGGCAATCGTCAACTTGCTAAGACTTGAAGAGGGTGAGAATGTTACCACCGCAATCCCAATAAAAAAGTTTAATGAAGAGGACTATCTCGTATTTTCGACTAAATATGGTATAATAAAAAAGACAGTTCTCTCTGCTTATGCAAATCCACGCATAGGCGGAATTATTGCACTTGTTTTGGGTGATGGTGATGAACTCATCGATGTTAAACTGACAAACGGGACCGAGGAGATAATCCTTAGTAGCAAGCGTGGTAAGGCGATAAGGTTCAATGAGTCCGATGTGAGGGATATGGGTCGGGCTGCAAGAGGGGTCAAAGGTATTACCCTTGATAAGAAGGACGAAGTCATAGGAATGGACATTGTAAAAGAGGGGGCAAACCTTTTAATGATTACAGAGAATGGGTATGGTAAGAGGACGCCAATAGATCAATATCGCACCCAAAATCGTGGTGGCAAAGGTATAATAAATATTGTAACAAATGACAGAAATGGCAGGGTGGCTGATATTAAAGAGGTATTTGAAGAGGACGAGGTTATATTTACCAGTACTGAAGGCATCGTTATCAGAGTGCCGGTTAAGCAGATCCGTCTGCAGGGTAGAAACACACAAGGTGTCAGGCTAATGAGATTGACAGAGGAGGATAAAGTGGTATCAATCACACGGATTACCACTTAATTGAATTATGGAGCTCGAAAAATATACAAAAATTACAAGAGATGCGACCAAGAGATATTCTCAGTTTATTGAAGCCCTACTGTTATCTACTGGTTTGGCATTTCTGATGCTTGGTATAGCTTTTGGGCTAACCTTTTTATTTAAAAGTGGGAATCCAATTGAGTATCCATACATCTTGCTCATATTCGCACTCTCTTTCATCATCGGATCTGTGTTTTTTGAGAAGAAGATGGCAAATAGACAGATTTCACTTTTATACGGATCCATCGCCTCAGTCTTTGTAACATTTATACTTACAACCCTGTTTGGAGGGGTAAAATTTGTATTAAACGGCAGAAATCTTCCCGAGGCTGAGATGATATTATCCTCACTTGCGGTCTGTATGGTGATCAGTATGATAATTATTAACTTACTGGCTCAAGAGTAGTTTCATGTACATTTACACCGAATGCCCCACATGTTCTGATGAAAACAAGCATCAAGTCATCAAAGAAAGCCAAAGCACAGCCCTAGTCAAATGTGATGAGTGCGGAACCATCCACCAAGTGGAGATGGACCGCAAGAGACCAATCTCGGTGAGAATAGTAGTCAGTGTAGATGACCTTTCTTTTAAGAGCAAGATGGAGTTTCACCCTGAAGATCTTGTCTCAGTCGGAGATGAGTTTATCGTAGAAAGTGAAGATGATGCGAGTGCTGTTGAGGTGACATCAGTTGAACTTTCAAGTGGTAAGAGAGTGAGTAGTGCAAATGCAGGCGAGATCGAGACTATATGGTCAAGACTTACTGATTTTGTCGTGATTAACGTCTCGCTGCATAAAAACAGAAGGACAAAAGCGATTAGAATAAAAGCGCCAGGAGACTACAAATTTATAGTCGGTGAATCAGAGAGCGTCGAGTTTCAGGATTTTGAGATATCATCGATCAAGTTGAGAGATGGAAAGGTTCTAAAGACAAATGGGGATGATGCGGCAGCAAAGAAGATAAAGAGGATATATGGTAGACCTATCAAGAACAGATCCGAGAATTTTTGAAAAAGCAAGAGATCAGATGATAGAAGGTCTGAGAAGACAAAATATAAGTGACAATGTGATAGATGCGATGAAACTTGTACCACGCCACCTCTTTGTACCGGATTGCAGCTTAAAAAGAGCTTACGAAGATCATCCACTCTCCATAGGAAAAGATCAGACTATCAGTGCACCCCATATGGTGGCAATAATGTGCGAGCTTCTCGAACTCAATTCTGGTATGAATGTTCTTGAAATTGGTACCGGTTCCGGTTATCATGCCGCAATAATATCCAAACTTATTGGAGATGGCCATATTTTTTCTATTGAGAGGTTCGATTCCCTTGCAAAGAAAGCACGTTTTAACCTTACTAAGGCTGGTTGTAGGAACGTATCTGTTTTTGTGGGCGATGGGACGCTTGGACTTCCTGAAAATGCACCTTTCGACCGAATCAATGTTACATGCTCTGCACCTAAAGTACCCCCGCCACTTCTTGATCAGCTGAAAGAAGGGGGCAGGATGGTCATACCAATCGGGAAGATTCACCAAGAGCTGTACCTCGTAAAAAGAGATGGTGAGATTGTGATGGAGAAGAAGATGGGCGTAATATTTGTACCCCTCGTTGGTGAGTACGGTTTTTAAAGGAGAATATAAGTAGAACTGAAGAAGAAAAAGAAGATTAGGAATGAGGAGTTATCGATTTCTCCTCAAACAATTCTCGTATTATCATCATGTTGCCAACTCCGGCAAACATAAGCGCTATTGGGATTGTTACAAATTCGAGAAAACCTTCCCCATAGTCATTTACTGATACAATTGCATACTGTCCGTTTGAGAAGAATATCATCAAAAAAGTCGCATACAATATGACAGTCATGCCAAGAGTATATATTACACTCCACAATTTGATAGCAGTCTCAACTTTACCTTTAAACTTCATGGTACCATTACAAGTATATTATGTCAAACATTTAAAGTATATGACAAAAAAATAAGAGTTTATGATCACATAATCTCAAAAAATAATTAAAATAGTGAATATTAATTTCTTTGAATTAATGAAAATCTATTTCGAAGACAAGTTACTCATTGAAGGTAAGAAGGAAAATGAAAGATAAGGTTAACTTTGGTGGCGTGATATCAGTTTCTACAGTGGACTGGTACGGAAAATCAGTGTCTGTTATATTCTTCAGAAGATGTCCTTTATCTTGTCCATATTGTCAAAACCACACTTTACTTGAAGGAGATGACTATCGCGATCTTGATGAAATTAAGGAGATTATAAGAAAGTCAAGTAGGTACGTTGATGGGGTGGTCTTCACTGGCGGTGAACCTTTTGGGCAATATGAAACTCTGAAGCAGTTATCAGAGTTTGCAAAGGGACTCTTTATACTTGTCGGAATAGAGACGAACGGTTATTATCCTGACAGGACAAGGGAACTTCTTTTGGAAGGTCTTGTGGATAAGATATTCCTTGACATTAAGGCGCCTTTAACCGAACCAAGACTTTATGAGGAAATTTCAGGAGCAAGAGATATTGTGGATAGAATAAAGAAGACTCTTGAGATTTGTAATGGGAATGTCGATCTGGAACTTCGAACAACGGTATTCAGAGGTTTGATAGGAGCAGATGAAGTTGAGAAGATTGCAAGATCAATTGAAAATATCTCATCCGAGTACGTCATCCAGCAAGGGCTGCCTGATAATGCATATGATGAAAAAATTCGTGATACGAAGGAGTATGATATGGACGAACTTATAAATATTGCAAAATCGGCAACAAAGCACCTCAAAACAGTAAAGATACGCTCTAAGGAGCCGGAGATTTCCATCTCTTCGGATATATACCGGGACTCATAAAAGTCTTTTTGAGTTCAACTGCGAGACCTCGCTGGGCCTTTAGCATCTCTTTTGAAGTCATCTTTGCAGCACCTATACATACCGCTTCGCCCTTCAATGTGAATACTGCCACTGTATCATTCTTCTTTATCTTATCATCCAGGCTGAGTACACCTGGAACCATAAGATTTGCACCGTGACAGATTGCATCAACCGCTGTGTCTTTAATAAATATCCTTGGAAGCTCGATTAATCCTGCTTCAGTCGGCAAAATTAATTCCCGCAACAACCTCTCATCCCTATCTTCTTTAAAGAAGACATAAGCATCTTTTAAGTCATGTAATGTACATGCCTCCGCTTCCTTGAATGGTCCGGAGATAGTACGCCTCAGCTCTGCCATATGTGCCCCGCAACCAAGGACTTCTCCGATATCAAAGACCAATTTTCTTATGTATGTTCCGGCCTCACAACCCACCTTCATCAGAACATCTTTACCGCTTATCTCAAGTACTTGAAGGTAGTAGATCTCCCTTATCCTCACCCTTCTTTTAACAGCCGACTTCAGAGGGGGACGTTGGTAAATCTTACCCACGAACTGGTTACAGACTTCCTTTATTAATTTGGGTGATATATTCGCATGTATAGTCATAAGGCAAACATATTCCTTTCTGGCACCTGAAAGACCAAGAGCCGCCTTAGTCGAATCCTCAAGCATTACAGGTAAGACCCCAGTCACTTTCGGATCCAGCGTTCCTCCATGCCCCGCCTTATCAATCTCAAGGATATACTTGACCAAATGATCTATTTCATGTGATGTTGGCCCGGACGGCTTGTCAAGTATGACTATTCCCTTTCGAATATGCTCTTCAATTGGTCTATCCTCGGGAGAACAGCCATATAACGGATCGGTATCTCCCTCTGATTTTACAAGTAAATTTCTCTCAGACAAAACCAAGAGCCCCCTCGATTCTACCAAGCTCATGTCCGGTAGTCTCAGAGCCTACTGCATATCCTTTATCGTTTACTATCAATCCCGATCCAACAAGTGGATTTCCCAGGTTTACCGTACCAACTTCTACCGGTAAATCAAAAACATCCTCCAGAAGTGCGAGTTCGCTTTCTTTCACGCTTGTTGCAACCAGAACACCTTTATTCGTCGCAACACCCGATACGCCCACAGTCTTGAGCCCGCCGATGGTCCCTTTATGAACGTCAACTTTTAAAAAATCACTAATAGCCTCGACTGCCTTTGTAGATAACTTGGGGTGAACCAGTGCAGCAGAATCATTCGTAAGCACCAGATTACCGACAGCATTCATTATCCCAGGGAACCTTCGTACCCTAGTATGCTCTTCGATCTTTTTCATCTCGCTATTAGATATGTGAGGTGAGACGAGCATTCCGTTCGAATTACCGCAAACAAGTGAGCCTATTATTACACTGTCATCAATTAAGACCTTACTTGCAACTTCGACTCCAAGAGATTCTTTTACTCCCTCAACCGTCTCCTTTTTCAGATAAAACGGAAGTAAAACTAACTCGTTTGTACAGCTTGCAAATATTCCTAAATGCGGAGTACCATCAAAACTGAACCGCCTTATCATGACGAGAATTCTTTTCCTTCAGCGAGCTTAGCCTCAACGACACCATCATCGTCTTTTGCCACTTTTACCCTTATTCTGGATGGTGGCCTCTCAGCCCCTCGCTCCCATATCCTCTCACTGATTGCGGGATCTATCTTTATCTCATCGGACTTTGTGTGTCTTAATAAAAATAACCTTACCTCTGTGACAGCCCTTTTACTACGCTTCCATCTTGGAACACTTCTAGCATTCCTTAGTGGAATTGTATATATACGTTCCTCTGACATATTTTGCACCTATTCTTCCAGATTATTCCTTCTCCAATGCCTTCTCTTTGGGTGCGTTCTGACGCTCCTGTTAGTTCTTGCTATAACCCAAACAGGAAGCCTTCTGTTCTGTTTACCCGCCTTTGCCAGCCTGAGTTTCTTTCCCTTCGTCTTCTTACTCATGATGTTCATCCTGATTAGTATAAACTTTAAAGATACGGATTATAGCTATATCGTCCCATACAACTTAACTGTTTTTATAGGTATTTTTGGGAATCAGAAGAAGGTCTGAAGATTCATTTGATCAATTTTATCGTCACACTCAGGGGAGTCTTAATTTCAAGTGGGAGTAAAT
>JAXHTN010000210.1:0-3545 GCA_034190145.1 Halobacteriota archaeon
TATTATTCTTGCTCTTCTGTCCCTTTCGGCTTCTGCTTCAGCAGCCATTGCTCTCTGCATCTCCTGTGGAAGTTCGACATCTTTTATCTCTACTGCCGTAACTTTGATTCCCCATGGATCGGTTGCTTCATCAACGATCTGCTGGATCTCCTTGTTCAGTTTCTCCCTCTCAGCCAGGAGCTCGTCAAGAGATGCCTGTCCGATCACACCTCTCAAAGTCGTAAGAGCATACTGTGAAGTCGCAAGGTGGAAACGTTCGACCTGTGTTATCGCCTTCTCCGGATCCATCACCCTGTAATATACAACGGCATTTACCTTTGCCGTGACATTATCCTTTGTTATGACCTCCTGTGGTGGCACATCAAACGTCACTGTCCTAAGATCTACCTTTGTAATCGAATCGAAGACCGGGATTATAAAAAAGAGGCCCGGACCTTTCGCACCGAGCAATCTACCCAATCTGAATATTACGCCCCTCTCATACTCTTTGACGACCTTTATTGATGACGCAAGTAACGCCAATACTACAAATGCTATCGGAATAACATATTCTAAAACCAATTTTGTACCCCCTTTTTGATGCTTAAGTTCAAATCAATTCTCTTTTTATATAACCTTTGTGTCAGTGAAACCAAGCAACGAAGCATACGATCAAAAGTGCTAAGATACTGCAGTCCTCAAGGATATCTGGGACAAGTGAAGATGGAGTACACCATAAGAGAAGCAGAAGAAAGAGATGCTGAAGAGATTGAGAAGCTTGCAATGAGATGCCCTCCTCTAAGAGGATCTATAAGTGGAACTTATGAGTATCTGGCCCTCTGCTTCAGAAGGTACTTCTTGATTGCCGAGGCCGGTGGGGAGATTATCGCATTTCTGGTGGGTTTTCCTAACCTTGACGTTGAAGGTGAGATCTGGATATACCAGATTGCCGTATGCGAGGAAGAGAGGGGGACGAGTTTGGCAAGAGAGCTCCTCACCGAAGAGATGAAAAGATTCGCTTCAGACGGATACAATGTGGTAAAGGCAAGAATTCTTGAGGATAATAACTGCTCGCTCGGGCTCTTCAAAAAACTTGGATTTGAGAGGGTTTGTATAGTTGACGGTTGGGTGGAGGTTGTTCGGGGGATAAAGGATGAAGAAGAGCATCGTGGAGATTAAAGAGAGGATAAAGAAAGGGGAAGCCGTTGTAATGACCTCAAAGGAGGTCTGTGATTTGGTGAGGGATGGAAAAGAGATCCCAAGAGAGGTTGACGTTGTCACCACCGCAACAAGGGGGATCATGTCCGGAACCGCCGCAATATTCTCATTTAAAGTCTCTGAAAGGGGAAGATTCAAGAGGGCAAATAAGGTCTTTTTGAACGGCATACTCTCCACACCTGGCCCCTGTCCGAATGAGAGGCTCGGTCTTGTTGATGTTATAACATACGGTACATCACACAGCAAGAATGATTCAAAATATGGTGGAGGCCACCTCTTCAAGGATTTTGTGGAGGGGAAGGATATAGAGATAGAATTAGAGACTGATGAAGGTGAGATATTAAAAAGTAGTTCATCAAAGGAGGATTTCTTTTTCTCAAGGATGTTTACAACAAGGGGGGCCTTCAGAAACTACATGGGATTTGTTAATCTGAGAGATGATGCAGTGAAAACGATATTTCATGTGAAAGAACTTACGAAGGGCGAGTTCACCTTCAGTGGGTGTGGAGAGATAAGTCCGCTGGAAAACGATTTTAACTTGAGAACAGTAGGGATAGGAACGAAGATACTGGTAAATGGTGCCGTTGGATACGTAATTGGTGGTGGGACAAGAGCAACTCCTGAAAGGCCGAACCTCTCGGTCTTTTCTGATATGGAAGGGATGGATCCTGAGTACATGGGGGGATTTAAAACGTCCGATGGCCCTGAGGTCATAACTTCCGTTGCTGTGCCGATACCGATAACAGATGAGGATATATTAGGGGATGTTTGCATAATCGATGAAGAGACCAAGCTCCCGGTTGCTGATATCCATGACCGTCTGCCATTTCAGGATAGTAGTTATTCGGATGTATGGCAGGGAACCGATATGAGAATTGAGTTCAATGAAGGCGACTGTATCGAGTGTGACGATTGTGTTGTTGAGTCTTTCTGCCCAACGGATGCGTTTAGATCCAAGAAGCACATTCAACCCCTCTGTTTCCACTGCGGAGCCTGCGTATCATCATGTACCGGAGGGGCTTTCAAAGGTGATCTTGGAGGGATAAAAATTGATGGGAGATTTGTACCCGTGGGTCTGAGATTATCGGACAGATTCAGGGCCGAGAGGCTTGAGAGAAGGCTAAAAGAGATGATAGAAGAAAGTGAGTTTGTAATCTCCGAGCCAGTCGATAATATCACTTTTTGATGGGGGACTCTGTAGAGTTAGCTTTTTATGGATGAGGCTGCAAGATGGCTTAAAGAGTGTTTGAAAGTCTTTCCGCTGCTTAAAAAACATGATATAACCTGTAAATACTCAAAACTGCCAAAGAACGTATTGGGCAGGGTCAAGATCAGCTATTTAGAGGAGAAGGATATTGACGCAAGGGCTCTACTTCTTGAAGGGAGAAGCAGATTAAGAGTATCAAAGAAAAGAGATGACAAATACAAGATAGAGATAAGTGAGAAGTTTAAGGGAATTGAAGAAGTAGAAGTAAGAAAGCAGGTTGTAGAGCACACAATCATTCACGAACTGCTCCATATCGAAGCAAACGACTTTGATGTGATCGCAGAGAATTCCAAGACAAATAAGAGAAAGAAGATACACGTGAAAGCATTTAAGGAAGAGGTCTTCAGACGTTTCAATGAGCTCAGAGAGCTTGGGAAGATACCGACAATAGAGAATAGAGAAGATCTGGATCTTGCCATAAATAAGATTGTAAACTCTCTTGAGGAGACTGCCAAGAGATGAAGACGTATTTTTTGTGGTCAACTGTGGAGAAGATCCTTCAGGCCCATCTCTTCATTTGCAATGGTAAGTAAAGCATCTAAAGAGACGAGTCTTGCAACACTTCTCCTATCTATCTCCAGGTAACCCAGATTGTAAGCGGTCTTCATATTTGTCTCTGCCTTCAATAAACCCATGGCAACATCCTTTGTGAGTTCGACATTGATATCGGGAGAATCGAGCACGCCTTCTCCACAGGTTATCGATCTTCTAACTTCAAGTCCAAAATACCCCATTATATCAGCGGAAGGTACCTTGAAATTCATCTTGAGAGGGGACCATGATTTATAAAACTGCTTCTCGATCTTGGAAAAGAGCGGATCGATTTCAGATCTGCCCTCGGAAACATTCAACCATTCTTTGAAGATGCCGCTATTGCAACTTTCAGACTCCCTAGACGCAACAAGTCTTCGTGCCGAATCCGAGAATGCATCTTCTGAAGTAGCACCGGTTAGTTTGTTCATTTCATCCATTATGGGGGTCACCTTCATAAGAAGACCGAGGTCCAGCTTGGTTGAACCACCTGCCTTTCCGGTGTCGAATTTGATCTCTCCTGTTAGTGCACCTTCCATGAGCACGGTGG
>JAXHTN010000211.1:0-3544 GCA_034190145.1 Halobacteriota archaeon
GATGGGAAGATCGATTTTCTTGAGTACGATTTGGAAGATCTTTTTGAGATAATGGGCTCTCTTTCCGAAACGCTCTATCTTCTCTTTACCCATATTCGGGACTATAAGAAGGGAGTTGAGGTCGATAGCTCGAGAGATGATTATATCGCACACGGAAGAAGGCTATTCGACGGTCATGCAAGTAAGTTTAAAAGCGATATCTGCAGGATCTACTCAGAAGATAATGAGAAGTTCACTGGAGAGGAGAGATCAGCTTACGAGGCCATCATGGAAGTTATTTCTAGAACTGATATCCCGGAACACGTTGGGAAGATCACCGGAGCGATAATCATAAAAATGGGCCTGGATGATTTTTGTAAGTGACTATCGGTTAAAAAACTGAGAAAAATCAGTTCTATTGATGCTCTTGCGTCAGTTCTATTCTCTGGCCCTTAACTTCTACCATCTTGGATCTGCTTGCAATACCTCTAAGAAACGCAGGACTTATATCAAGAGTCCTACAGAGGTTGCTTACTGACACCATCTTGCCATCCGAGACCTCTTTTGTAATAACGTCGGCTATCTCCATCAGCTGATCTTCAT
This sequence comes from Halobacteriota archaeon, assembly GCA_034190145.1. Classification (GTDB taxonomy): domain Archaea; phylum Halobacteriota; class Syntropharchaeia; order DAOWMC01; family DAOWMC01; genus JAXHTN01. The sequence goes on from JAXHTN010000211.1 coordinate 583, forward strand.
CCATAAAAGAAATCATGATAAGATCACTGAAATCTTGAAAGGTACATTGAAAATTTGTCATGATCTTGGAATAAGACGCATGATATTCCTTGTCAGGTGTTTCACCCGGTTGTGGCATCCTCCACTTGGTCTCAAGTAGACCTCCTTCTCTGAAGAGCTCGACACTCTCTAATGAATCATAACCGAGTATATCATCAAGCTCTTTTTTTGTCCTCCATTTGACAGAGAGCTCATCAAATACCTTTTTATGTTTCTTGGACCCGAAGGTCCTCAACAGTGGAACAATATCAGCAGGATCATTAACAATTTTAGTCCTTTTTGCCATCTTTTACCCTCAGGTTATTCCTTATTGTACTCCTAGGCCAATAAAAGTTTTGGATAACCACTCCTGAATTGAGTTATGAGTAACGCAAATTTACTTGAAAACTCCACCCTTATCCGCTGAAGTCACCATGGTTGCATATCTTGCAAGGTACCCTTTCAGATCCTGTTTTGGCGGTTTCCAGTTCGATCTGCGCTCATTTATCTCTTCCTCAGTGAGTTTTACATTTATGCCCTTTTTAGGAATATCGATTGAAATCATGTCCCCATCTTCTAAAATACCTATTGTGCCGCCGTCGATAGCCTCCGGTGCCACATGGCCTACACAGGGACCCCTAGTCGCTCCTGAGAACCTACCATCGGTGATGAGAGCAACAGACTTGTACCCCATTCCGGCAATTGCAGCAGTTGGCGCCAGCATTTCCGGCATACCGGGCGCTCCTTTGAGTCCGACATATCTGATGACAAGAATCTCACCTTCGACAACCTTTCCATCGAGTATATACCTTATAGCATCATCTTCGGAGTTGAATACCTTCGCAGGCCCTTCATGAGTCATCATATCTTCGCTCACCGCGATACTTTTTATTACAGAACCTTTCTCTGCAAGATTTCCGTATAGTATCGTTATTCCACCTGTTGAGTGTACAGGCGCATCAGTTGGCCTGATCACAGAACCATCAAGAGAATCAAGGGCATCTGCGATATCGTAAATGCTCTTTCCTGAGACCGTCATCTCGTCATTCATGATAGATTTAGCCTGTTTTAAAACACCGGAAACACCACCTGAATCATCGATATCTTTCATCGTGTGAGGTCCACTCGGATCAATTGAGCATATATGAGGTGTGGTATCACTTAACTTATCAAAATCGTCAAGCGAGAGATCAAGTCCTGCTTCCTTTGATATCGCAAGCATATGTAGGACAGTGTTTGTGGAACCGCCCATCAGCATATCTGCTTTTACTGCATTCTCAAAAGACCCTTTTGTCACGATATCAAGGGGATTTTTCCCTTCTTTTACCAGTTCTACCACACGATTTCCGCTAAGTTTTGCTATTCTTCTCTTCTTTGAACTGACGGCAGTTGCAGTACCACATCCGGGAAGAGAGAGTCCGAGAACTTCAGTAAGGCATGACATAGTGTTTGCTGTATAGAGCCCTTGACAGCTTCCACAAGTCGGTGCTGATAAGTCCTCTATTCTCGCTATATCAACATCAGTCAAATCGCCTGCTTCCGCCCTACCTACAGCCTCAAAAGCCGATGATATTGTGATCGTCTCACCACCACATACTTCAGGAAGCATTGGTCCGCCGGTAACTACAATAGATGGAATGTTTACACGCATGAGAGCCATAAGCATTCCCGGAATTATCTTGTCACAGCTACACAAAAGAACAAGACCATCGAACTGATGGGCCTCCACCATCGACTCAACCGAATCAGCAATCAACTCTCGTGATGCCAGTGAGAACCTCATTCCAGAGTGACCCATCGCTATTCCATCACATATACCGATGCAACCGAACTCAAACGGGACTCCTCCCGCCTCATAAATACCGGCCTTCACAAATGATGCAAGCTCTCGAAGATTCGTATGACCCGGCACTATCTCGTTCCAAGAATTTGCAACACCGATAAAAGGCCTCTCCATCTCTTCATCTGTGATTCCTGTGGCTTTCAATAGGGCTCTGTGCGGTATATGTTCGATACCCTTTTTTATCTTGTCACTCCTCATATTCACACCAACTTAAAAATGAATGATGAATCTCCATATATAAAACCATATATAAAAAAACCTACCATTGGCTTTTGGTAAATGGAGTGCGAGATATGAAAGCAGAAGTTACAATAGATCTTAAGAAGGGAGTTGCAGATCCGGAAGGGGCACAGACGAAGAAGGCTCTGGCACTGCTTGGGTTTGATAGTGTTGTTGCGGTTAAATCACTCAAGACATTCAGAATAGAACTTGCAGAGGAAGATAAGGATGCGGCACTCTCCGTGCTTGAAGATATCTGTAAAAAGTTACTCGTCAACCCGGTGATACAGGAGTACACAATAAAGATAGTTGACTCCTGAACCTAACCTCAATAGATTATACAACTATGTTGCTGGCATTTGAACTCTCAGGAGAAGATGAGACTCTACCGAAGGCAGAGGTAATAGCCACTCTTGGCGCCCTTGATGTCAATTACGAAGAAGTCCTTTCAGAGAGTCAGCTACTGGTACTCAAAACGGAAGGGGGTGATTTTGATTTAAGGCAATTATCCTTGCGTCTTGCAATGACCCACAACATAGTTGAAGTTATGAACATGTGTAACGCTTCTGAGGGCTCTATATACCAGATGATCGACGATCTAAAGTTTGATTTTGCAAAAGATGAGAGTTTTATGGTGCGAGTCAAAGCAAAAGATGATGGCTTAAGTTCTGCAGATCTTGAGAGGGAGATCGGTGCAAGGATAAGCAGTAAGGGTTACAAGGTGGATCTTTCGAGTCCCAAAAGAGTTTTCAGGGCCGTCGTCTCAGGCGGAGTATGTGTCTTCGGTACTCTTCTCTACCCAATAAATAGAGGTGACTTTGCTAAGCGTCTACCACATAAAAGACCCTTCTTTTATCCTGGTGTCATCCTACCGAGAGTATC
>JAXHTN010000212.1:0-3516 GCA_034190145.1 Halobacteriota archaeon
AAGTAAATATACATGAGACGAGAATGATAAATCCACTTGTTGCCTTCCTCTTCGGGATGTTAAGTATTATCAATCCATGTGTTCTACCGGTTGTTCCGGCAGTTGTGGCCTATTCTACTGAATCAGGTAGATCAAGACCGATAGCTATTGCGATCGGACTCTCGATATCATTTACATTTATGGGTATAGTTGCTAATGTCCTCGGATCGGCTATGAGGGGATACCTTTCCATCTTTCGAGTGGTTGCCGGTTTAATCGTGATATTCTTCGGGTTATACATGCTCTTTGGCGTGATAGGAGAGGTGCTTGGAAGGCTTAGACCCTCTTTTACCAGGGTTAACCTCGGTGGTAGGTTGACATCATTAAATAACGAGGGTGCTTTCGGGGGCCTTCTTCTAGGAATTTCTCTTGGAATCGTCTGGACTCCATGTATCGGTCCAATTCTTGGTTCTATACTTGCAATGGTTGCTTTAGAAGGGGATATGCTAAGTGGGGTACTTCTACTCATAGTATATTCCATCGGATTTGTTATACCGCTTCTGATCCTAGCATACGCTTCAAATACTACCGTATCACGCTTAAGCACACTCTCAAAACATGGTGGGGCAGTAAAGAAGATTTCAGGAGTGATACTGTTACTCGCCGGAGTTTATATGGTCTACCGGCCACTCCTTACCCTATTATATTGAGTTTTGCCGAACATCTCGGACAAGAATCGTATGATTTCACCATCGAAGAGATATTATACCCCCTGCGCTCGATTACCACTTCACCACAATTCGGACAATATGTATTCTCGCTTCTGTGAGATTGAATGTTTCCAAGATATACGTATTGAATGCCAGCCTCTTTTGCTATGCGATACGCCATCTCAAGTGTATCAATTGGTGTAATGGGAAGGTCAAGCATAGCATATGCGCTATGAAATCTTGAGAAATGAAGAGGAATATCTTCACCGATCGAGACGGCCCACTCGCAAAACTCTTTTATCTCGCGAGGATCATCATTTTTTGTGGGGATGACAAGATAAGTCAGCTCGAGATGAATCCCCTTCCTTTTCATCCTCTCGCATGTATCAAGCACAGGTTTCAGAGATCCCCCGCAGACATCCTTGTAAAAATCTTCTCTGAAGGCCTTGACATCGACATTTGCAGCATCAAGATATGGTGATATCTTGTCTAGGGCTGACTCGCTCATAAATCCATTGGTCACAAAGACGGTGTAAAGACCCTCGTCTTTTGCGATAACAGACGTGTCAAATGCAAACTCAAACCATATTGTGGGCTCATTGTAGGTCCAGGCGATACCCTGGCATCTTTTCTCTTTTGCAGCTTGAATGACCTCATCTGGGGATAGATCCCTTACATAAGAATAGTTAATATCAGCAAAGGATATTGAACTGTTCTGACAGTGTTTACATCTGAAGTTGCAGCCGATAGTTCCAAGAGAATATACGTTTGAACCGGGGTGAAAATTGTATAATGGTTTCTTCTCTATCGGATCGATGTTCATCGATGAGACGGAACCATAAATGAGCGAATTTAGCTTACCACCGTCGTTTCTTCTTACTCTACAGATACCCAAATGACCGGGAGATATCTTGCAGGCATGCGCACATAGATTACACTTTACTTTATTCTCTTCTGAGGACTCCCAAAATATAGCTTCCTTTAACATGGCCGAACCTGATTCCAAAAATAAAAGGACTTATCTTACAGTATTACGATACTACTTATTTAATTTTCGGAGTTTTATGAAGATTGCAGGTGTAGATGAAGCCGGAAAGGGACCTGTACTAGGCCCTATGTGTGTGGCAGCAGTGATGATGCAGGAGGACGAACTTTTCAAGTTGAAAGAGCTTGGTGTCAAGGATTCGAAGTTGATCAGTCCAAAGAAGAGAAGCGAATTGTCCATTGAGATAGAAAAGATTGCAGAAACAGTTATTCTCGAGGTTACTGCCCATCAGATAGATGAGACGAGAAAGAAGATGACGATGAATGATCTTGCTGTTGTCTCATTCGCAAAAGTTCTCTTGGATTTACGACCTGACAAGGCTATAGTAGATGCTGTGGACGTTAAACCAGAAAGATTCGGGGTGAAAGTAAGAGAAAGATGCGAATTTTCGATAGATATCATCTCTGAACATAAAGCTGATAAGAATCATCCGATAGTATCAGCTGCTTCAATTGTTGCAAAAGTGAGAAGGGACAAGAGGATGTCGGAGCTTGAAGAAGCTTTGGGAGTTAGTATAGGTAGCGGATATCCATCGGATTTGAGAACAATTAATTTTATTAAAGAAATAGTTAAAAAGGAGCATCAATTGCCCGATTATATTCGTCAATCGTGGACAACTATCGATAAGTTTAAGTAGGTTAAAGTACAACCTATAAACATGGAATTTGGTGTCCTCTATCCATCCCCTCAAAGTGTGATACCAAATTTCCTACTTCTTTTTATCTAGGTTGTGTTGGACTTGATTTTTCCGAGTCATTGCAAAAATGTTGCTGTTTCTAGCTCATCGCATCTCCCCGCAAAAGGAGGGTTTGTCTATTTTTTGACAGAGTATACTGTATTGATGGTGGGAGAGTCGTGTTCTGTACATCGAGTTGAGACAGACGGAAAAGGACTATTTAGAGAAGTGATCTCTGTTGAGCAGATCTCCTCAAAAGATGAAACAATCAGGTGTGCTGATGAAGTTAATCTGAGTGATAGAAGCCTACTTATTGAAGTGGCGGATGAACTCTGTGATGATCAGATAAACACTGTTGTATTTACAGGAATTGACAGGCATATCACCTTTGTACATAAACCTGATCTTGATGTGATCAAGACGATATTGATCTATGATGTGATTCCGCCGGAGCCACCTTGGCTATTGCATACTATGAATCGTTTGAATGATATGGGTCTTTTTGGTGAACTCGGTATTAGGTTTACTTCGAATCTTCTCGATCTCAGAAAGTTCGAGGACCCTGAATCGAGGGTGATATTTCCATGCTACACCTCAGGTTTGAAAGGAGATTTTCTGGACTCGATAGGTGATATTCCTGGTGATGAGTATTTTAAGCTGGTTGGTTGTGAGATATCAAAGAGAATTCTTGAAGAGAGGTTTTCAGTGAAAAATTATGATTTTGTGAATATCTGCCCTCTTAAACGCAAATATGAGCTTCCTTTCATTGTTAGATGCTGCCGTTCTGAGGATGCCGGTCTAAAAAAGATAGATGGGATTCAAGGAGTTGCTGTCCATTGGGGTGCCACACCACTTGAGATCGTCGATGCAGTAAAACTTCTCGCTTCGAAACTTTGATCACAACCGATGAGAATATATAGCTACCTATGTCACTAAAAAAGGAATTCAAGGAGCGAAAGCTCGACTGTCCCATATGTTTTGTAGAGATGGACAGAAAAGAGGCCGAGGTACCCGGACCGAATATCGAGATCGATATCTGCCCAAAGTGTGAAGGGATCTGGCTTGATCACGGCGAGCTGAACAAACTTCTAAGAGATAGAAAATTA
>JAXHTN010000213.1:0-3498 GCA_034190145.1 Halobacteriota archaeon
CTCTTAGGACACCAACCATGAGCTTCATGTCATAAAGGCCGAAAGGAGTGGGCTCTGTTACCAAGAGACAAAAATCACTTCCGTAGATGGAATTGATTGCCGGACAGGATGTTCCGGGAGGTGAATCTATTAAAACCGTCTTCTTATTGTTGATATTATTTTTAACAGCCTTAATAACCGGAACTGCCATCGGCTCACCGACATTTAGTTCACCGTAAATAAAATCTATCCCTTGAGCATTACATTTTTTGAGAGTGCCCATCTCCCGTCGTTCATATGTTATCGCATCTTCGCAACAGACGATAGAACAACCCTTGCAACCATGACAGAGATTCGGAAAGGTCATGATATCTCCTTTCACGTCCCTATCAGGGTCTCTTCTCACAACAAATAATGAATTAAACTCGCAAAACTCCGAACATCTTCCGCAGAATGTGCATCTCTTCTTATCTATCACAGGTACATTTATATAAACCGAGTCCTCTTCAAGCACTTCGAAATTGAGAAATATATGTGAATTCGGTTCTTCCACGTCGCAATCGAGGAGCTGAATATTCTTTAGGGCAAGGGCCATGTTGACGGAGACTGTCGTTTTTCCTGTCCCACCTTTTCCGCTAGCAATCGATATTATCATCCCTATCTATATTGAATATAAATTCTTTAAACGAAAAAGCTTTTTATCTACTCTAAAATTGCGAGTAAAAATTTTGATTCCTAAAGCCTCGGGCGGGATTCGAACCCGCGACCTCGTCCTTACCAAGGACGCACTCTGCCGGCTGAGCCACCGAGGCGTAAGATGGAATTTAGATTTCAAATACTATCTTTAGGACTCTAGCCAAACTCTCTTAAATTTTTTCTTTTCTTCTCCAGAAAAGCATACACATGCCCATGAGGCGCCCCATCGATCAACATGTTAAGGGCATCTCGAACCATATCTATCTGTTCCGGGTATCCAAGGACACTGACTGTTTTTCCATAAATTGAGAGCTTTGATCCAGTCAAACTCTCAATAACACTTCTACTCTTCCCTTCTTTACCGATGATTCTACCCTTGACCCTCTTCATCTCTTTAGGTGTGGAAGCGACTTTTGATATGTCTATCACGTCAAGCATCAAGACATCATCATCAAACAGACGAAGTGCCTTCTCAGGTGAAAAACCTCTCCCAATAGCTTTTACAACTTCAGAAGCCCTCATTCCCCCTATCGGATCCCCCGATGAGATAATATTTACATTTCCTGTCTCACCATCAATTTCAAGTTGAGAGCAAGATTTACTCTCGATAATCTTTTTTATACTACCTTCAGGACCGATGACCACACCTATTCTGTCGTTAGGAATCTTCACACTAGTACTATATACACCAGTAGAATCCGAATCTTCATTCATATATTACTATCCTCTATGACTATCCTTTGGTTAATCTATCTCTTCTGTCCTGGTAAAACCTTGTCCACCAGACAACTGTAAGAGGCCTTATAACAAGAAGGGAAACCACAAGGCCAACGAATGTGAGTATCGGATGTATCGATGTACTCAGGTTTAATATAAGTGAGATAGCAAGTACAACCACTACCAAAAGTAATACATCTGTCTTGTTTTTAAGGAAGACTTCCATGCCAGTCTTAATACCATCCAATGTCCCAAGGCCGTCCAAGACAATTGCATAATCGACGAGTTGAAAGATGACAAATATTGTAATCATGTATGGCAACATCGCAAGGGTTACCACCATAAATCCATTCACGGTTGTAACAAGGCCCGATAGTAGGACAAAAATCGGTGCAAACATCATTGAACTTATCAGAAACTTGGCAGGAAATAGGGTGAAGATATTTCTCTTTCCATAATCTATCATATCGCCGATGATTGTGGCGCCATTATCAGTAGCCTCTTTTGCCATACCAATAGCCCCTGAAAGAAAGAAAGCTCTGACCAGTAATATTACAATTGAGAAGATAGCGGCAGTAATTAAAATCTCATCAAAATGTTTGATAATTACCGGTAGAAGCTGCTCAGGAGATAACCTCGGTTGGCCAGGTATTTCCGTGGCGCTCTCGATGACCGGTAAAAGATCCCTTGCTACTGGAAAGAGTGCGGTCACAATAGCAATGAGTATAACCATGATGGAAACAAGTGTATTAAGTAAAAATGGGATGGCTGTATTCACGTTACTATTCCAAGTTTTGAACCCATTACTCAACAATTCTCCCAAATCTTCTGGCATGCTATCCTCCTTGAAATTTTATCTTATTTATAATTGACGCAACAATATCACGTCTTCATATTGCCCCTTGTGGTATGTTATCAATCATGACGCCCTGTTCAGCCCTCTTTGCATCAAAATATACTAAAGTCATTGAGGCAATGTAAAGCGGGTTAACGACAAGCGTGCTTAGAAGTGACCCTACAACCGGTATCATGCTAAAGACAAGCGATAAAACCATGAGTAGCGTCATTATTCCCAGTATTTTCCAGATTCTGCCACGAGTGAGGTCCCAACTTCTACGAATGCATCCTACATCACCTGTCTCGAGGACACAGACAGGTCCAAAGAGTGAGAGTCTTAGAGCAAAGTAGATCCCTGGAATTATAAGGAGAATCAAACCAAATCCGATGATTAGTGCGACAAGTATGTTTGAAATTAATAGTGGTATAAAGAAGGGTAGACCCCTTGAGATTGAGTCTGTCAGTTCCATGTGGCGATTTCCTTCAAAGGCATCAATCTTCAATATGGCTGCGGCCATAACTATAACGCTAACAATCAAACCTAGTATTGTATAAATTATTAGCATGGGTAGTATTGTCATAATCATAGGATAGCCCGAATTAATTTGTGCGGGAGTGCCCATCTGTCCCCCGGCACCACCCATAAGACCCGTACCCATAGCAGTCCATCCGGCCGCGGATATCATATGAAAAGCCATAACAATTCCAATGATTGCCGGTAACGCATAAAGGAGTATTATTCCCGGATCATCCATAAGAATGTTGAATGATTTTTTAAGGGTGTCAATAGCGCCTAGTTCTTCCATGCTGTTTCATTTGTGTCGCAAACACATAAACATATCGCCAAAAATCCTGCAAGGGTTGTTCTATCTTGATTCTTTGATAATCCTTGAGATTTGTCTTGCAATATCAGACTTAGAAGAGGTCTTATTTACAATCACTCTACCACTCGTTTCCCACCATGACCTGGGATATGACTTGTCTGGTTCTACCTGTGGATCAAGCCCCAGCTTCCTGCAAGCATCAGCTATCTCAGATAATTTTGGACTTTTAACGGAAATCCTCCTCGGTATCATCCGCCCTTTACTTCTTGACTTGGATTGGTCGATATAAGCAGGCCAGATCGTCATCCTATCGCTGGTATTTCGTTTCATGAAGGCTTAAGAAGATCTCTTCTTTAATTTAAACAATTTCAGTTGATCAAAACGGCGTTAACTGTTCCATCTTGGCCTGGCCTGGAGGTTACCTTTGCCTCACCAAGTTCGGTCT
>JAXHTN010000214.1:0-3496 GCA_034190145.1 Halobacteriota archaeon
GGCTTATTGGGCTGCAACAACAACCACATCTTCAAGTCCAATTATCATATTTCCAATATTTATTGGATTATTCTCATTCTTCCTTCCATTTGTCATTGGGATAAGTGAGATCCTCTCCGAGAGCCTACCACTTCTTGCCACAATTTTGATCAGGGAATCAGCACCCGGCACAATGATTAATATATTTGAAACAATGCCAGAAGATCCATCATTTTTTGCAGTTAATATACTCTCTCCTCTGTGGCATTCCACCATGCTGAGCCTTCAAGGCTCGGGATTTTTTGCAAGTAATTACCCAATATGGTCTGCTTCATTTATAATAATCATTACGGCAGTTGTTAATCTACTTACAAGCCTTCAGTTGAGAAGAGAAAGATCAATTGTAATTTTATTATTCCTGGCTATAGCAATGTTACCACTCTTTTTTGTTTTCATCTGATCTAAAATAGTATGCATAATACTTATATCTAAAGAGTAGTAAAGAATGGAAAGTGGGTTGTAGGAATGATGAATGAGGGAGTAGGGGACAGGTTTCAGAAAGAGACAAAGTATTACCAGGATAAGATGAACATAGGGACACTTGATTTCTCTATCAAACCCGAGACCTATAAAGAGTACAAAGATTGTAAAACAATCATCCTTCCGGTCCCAAAACTTAATGATAAAAGATCATTTAATGATCTTCTTTTGGAAAGGAAGAGTGTCCGAAGATATCTAAATGAACCGATCAGCCTTGAAGAGCTTTCGTACATTTTATGGGCATCCACAGGACTTACAAGAGAAGGTAGGGGGATAAAGTTTCGTACTGCACCATCCGCAGGAGCGCTGTATCCAATCGAGACATATATACTTACCAATAGAGTAGAGGGGCTAGAAAAGGGAATATACCATTACTCTATAAAAGATCATCTTCTCGAAGAACTGAAGAGAGGAGATTTTGGAGAGAAGATGGCAGTTTCTGCACTCTCACAGAAGATGTGTAGTGAATCGGCAGTGGTATTTGTTTGGACTGCAATCTTCTTTAGGTCAAAATGGAAGTATAAGGAGCGTGCTTACAGGTATATCTATCTGGACTGTGGGCATATTGCAGAGAACCTGGCCCTGGCATCATGCAACCTTGGACTTGGTTCCTGTCAGATCGGTGCCCTCTTCGATGATGAAGTGAACAAGATAATCGGAGTTGATGGTACCTTTGAGAGTGTTATTTATATGAGTGTTGTGGGTCGCCCGGTCTAGATCTTAAATATTCCTCGAAATAAGCCAGAGCCTCTTCGATCTTCTTTGGTTCCTCGAATCCGTACGAGATTCTCATCTGTCTTAGACCGAGATCGATCATATCGCCTTTTTGATGGACACACAACTGACCGGGTATATAGATCACTCGGGGTTTGATATTATCTGGGGGACCATCGATTTTGGGGTCTTTTGTCACCCTGCCGAGGAACTTGAATAGTCCTGACGATTCATCAGTCCTTATACCTTCCAAAAAGGTGATGTAGAAGTAGAATCCAGCTTGACCGCCTTTGCACTCCGAGATAAAGTCTCCAAGATTCTTACCAATCAGCTCTTTTACAGCTGAGGCTCTTCTTTTGTAACCGTTGTTTACGTGCTTGAGCTGGTCACCAATATGGTTATCCAGTAGGTAACTTGCGATATCTGAAGTGAGTGAAGACGGGCATAGCCCGACGTCATTGGTACGCTGGACCATCACATCCATGAACTCACCAGGAGGGCCTATCATGTACCCGACCCTTAATGCAGGAGCAATCAACTTAGAGAGTGTTCCCACCTCATATACAATTCCGATCTCGTCGGAGATTATACCGGATTTTGGCTTCTCTACACTCGGATCATGTATAATATCTTCGTAGGCCTTGTCAAAGATGACGGGTACTTTTCTCTTCAGTTCAATGGATAGCCCCGTAATTATCTCAACAATCTCTCTTCTCCGATCGTTTGTGGTGATCGTACAGGTGGGGTTGTTTATGGTGACCAGATACAAGAAGCTTATATCCTTTCTTCTTTCACCGAGTTCTGTGAGTTTCGTTCTAAGAATATCGGTCCTCAACCCTTCACCATCTTCCGGGATTGCGAGTATCTCAAATCCGGCCCTTGTAAGCATATTTGTGTAGATATAATAGAGAGGATCGGATGTTATGACGATTCCTTTTCTTACGATTTGAGAGACGGAATCAAGAAGGCTTGTTGCCCCATTTGCACCGATTATAATCTCTTTCTCACTGAGTATCCCCTCGTCGATACCCCCTATCTTGTTATCCAAATAATATCGCCTTATGGAATCGATCAGATTTTGGGAACCTTTTGAGCCACCATAGTTGAGTACAGCGCGATATCTATCCCTGTTATTGATAACCTCTATACACGCCCCCTCTATCAGTTTTGAAGGGATCGTACTCTCGTTAACGTATCCGACACCGAGATTAATATCTATACCATCCCTGAAGCTGAAGGCAAACTCTGACATCATTCTGCTGACAGGAGACGGAACTGTAGATGCACGACCGTAGTCTGATAAGGCAATCTCATCAATCGTCTTCATCAATTAAGATTTAGAATACTGTGGCTATTTGAATCTTCCTTTACGTATACTTCGAGCAATTAGAAGTTCCGGCTAAAAATCTGCAACACCTGGTATTATCTCGTCACCGAAGATTTCCAAAGGCGTTATATGATGCGGGTTTGGCATGTTGAAGATAGCCTGTTCAACACCGGCATCTGCAAGATCCCTACATATTTTTATCACATCGCCTCCTGACATCCTCTTAGGTGAGATGTTGACCATGCTAAGCGATGTCTTCTCGATATCCTCATAGGGCCTTCCAATCTCTTCGCAATGGTGCTTTAATACCTTCAGTTTATCACTTATCACCTTCGTACCGCCCATTGGAAATAAATTGCAAGCGTCTCCGTACTTTGCAACAAAGCGCAGCGTCTTCTTCTCCCCTGCTCCACCTATCATTATCGGAGGATGTGGTTTTGAGATGGGTTGAGGAACGGTTATCGGTTCGGCTAACTTATATTTGTCTCCTTCGAAAGGCTCGACCTCGCCTGACCACATCTGTTTTGCAATCTTTAGAGTCTCTTCGAGTTGTTCAAACCTATCCTTTATTGGCGGAAAAGGTACCCCAAGACCACGGGCTTCCCTTTCAAACCACGCTGCGCCAATCCCCAGATAGGCACGCCCACCGGAGAGCACATCAAGTGTTGTGACCGTCTTTACAAGAATTCCCGGATACCGATAAACTACACCCGTAACAAGAGTGCCGAGCTTCACACGCTTGGTTACCCCGGCAAGGTATGAAAGGGTGCTGTAACCTTCAAGCATCGGATCCTTCACCTTTCCGAGCTGAAAGAAGTGATCCATCACCCATATACTAGAAAATCCGGCTTTTTCTGCTGCCTGTGCAATCTCAGCAAGTTTAGGTCCGATTATTTCGGGTCCGCCTCGCCAACTGAAGTTTGGAATCTGTAGTCC
>JAXHTN010000215.1:0-3490 GCA_034190145.1 Halobacteriota archaeon
CGCCTTAATCTTCTATAACCATGATTTTCAAGTTGATGAATGTAATGATCATAATATTACCTAACCTCTTTTTTTCTCTCAGATCGTATATATGGTAGAAGGGTTTAATAATGTTGTGGTAACCTGACTCACTTTTGGTTTAAAGTGCTTTTTTAATCTTTGTTTATGTAAACCTTAATTATGAACCATCACATATGAGCTCTATTAGATAACATCATGGATGGGGCAATTTCCGGGTGGTTAAATGGATGAAATATAGAAGATTTGGAAGATTGAATTGGGAGGCATCAGTGCTAGGCTTTGGTGCAATGAGGCTTCCGCCAAAAGATAAAGATGCGCCTATCTTTTCTCCCCTCATCGACGAGCCTGAAGCCATCAATATGATTCAATATGCTATTGATGAAGGAGTGAACTATATAGATACGGCGTACACATATCATGGAGGGAAGAGTGAAGTTCTTTTAAGTAAGGCACTTCAAGATGGTTATCGCGATAAGGTAAAGATTGCAACAAAAATACCACCTCCTCTTGTTAGAAACAAAAAAGATTTTGACAGGATTCTTAATAAACAACTTGACCGTTTGAAGGCAGAATATATAGACTTCTATCTATTTCATGGACTACAAAAAGAATGGTGGAAGAGAGTGCTTGATCTGGATATGTTTCAATGGGCTGAGGATGCTATAGACGATGGGCGCGTCAAGTATTTAGGCTTCTCGTTCCATGATAACTTTGAGTTATTTAAAGAGATAGTGGATGCCTACGACAATTGGGCTCTTAGCCAGATCCAGTATAATTTCATGGACGTTGAGAACCAAGCAGGTACCAAGGGTCTTGAGTATGCAGCAAGTAAAGGGCTTGCGTTAGTTGTGATGGAACCGCTTCGTGGCGGACAACTTACAATGAAACCTCCGGAATTTGTAGAAAAACTTTATGATGATGCCCAAATAAAAAGAACACCTGCAGAATGGGCGCTTCATTGGTTGTGGGACCACCCGGAAGTAACTGTTGTTCTCAGTGGAATGAGCACAATTTCGCAGGTTAAGGAGAATGTTTCCAGTGCGAAAACTTCAGGTCCAAATATGCTCACAAAAGAAGAGCTTTTAATCGTAGAAAAAGTCCGCATGCAGTACGAGAAGCTGAGCCCAATCTTATGCACAAATTGTAGGTATTGTATGCCTTGTCCCAATGGTGTAGAGATACCACGGATTTTTAGATTGTACAATGAGGGATTTATGTACGAAGACCACAGGAGATCAAGGTTCTTTTATCGTGAGATTCCTAAGAGTAATCAAGCTGTGGAATGTACCCAATGCCACGAATGTGAGGAAAAGTGTCCCCAAAAATTGCCAGTCTCAGAGTGGCTAGAGAAGGCTCACGGATGGTTGGGACCAAAGAAGAAATAAAGAAAGGTGCGATACTATGAAAACGATCCTAAAGAGCTTTTTTGGAGTAGTGAAAAGATGAAAGTTCTATGCCGGTCTTGTAAGACAGAGTTTGATTGGGGAAGTGAAGAGATATTCTTTCATCCGTGGTCATATAATGAGTCGCCGAGTTTCATATGTAGGGACTGTCTAAAGGAGACGAGAGATTATAAAAAGGGGAAGATGAATCTTACCAGATGAGGTTGTAGCAAACCAAGGAGTAATATTTTAAAAATATGGAGTGTTATTGATGGAAGAGACAACAGTTGGTGAGTATTTAATACACCGCCTCGAGGAGGTAGGTCTGAAGCACCTATTTGGTATTCCCGGCGATTATGTCTTAGGCCTATACGATTTATTTGTGGAAAGTGATATTGATGTTATAGGGACTGCAACCGAGATTGGGGCGGGGTATGCTGCAGATGCATATGCCCGTATAAACGGGCTTGGATGTGCATGTGTGACATATTGCGTGGGTGGTCTGAACCTCGTTAATGCGGTCGCAGGAGCATATGCTGAAAAATCACCTTTGATCGTAATCTCCGGTGCTCCAGGTTTGGGTGAGAGAATAACAAATCCGTTGTTGCACCACAAGGTTAAGAGCTTTTACACTCAGTATAAGATTTATGAAAAGCTAACTGTTGCTTCAGTCGTCATTGAAGAACCAAGTTTAGCCCCACATTTAATCGATGAGACAATAATTGAATGTATCCGGCAGAAGAGACCTGTATATATAGAGATCCCCCGTGATGTTGTTCACAGAAAGTGTCCTACACCGAAACCACTTGAACTCCATGATGAAAAGAGCGATTCTGAAGCCCTCAAGGAGGCAATATCAGAAGCAAAATGTATGCTTTCTGAAGCTAAGAATCCTGTTATTCTTGGAGGAGTTGAGATTCACCGTTTCGGCCTTCAGGAGAGACTGCTCACTCTTGTAGAAAGCTGTAGTTATCCCATTGCAACTACACTACTTGGAAAATCTATAATAAGTGAACGTCATCCTCAATATATTGGAGTTTACGAAGGTGCGATAGGTCTTGATAATATCAGAAGTGCCGTTGAAAACTCAGATTGTCTCCTGATGCTTGGTGCTTTTATGACAGACATCAATCTTGGAATTGGTACTGCATCAATAGACATTTCAAAAACAATAAATGCAACTTCAGAGAAGGTGAGAATAAAACATCATCATTACGAGAAGATTTCCCTCAGTGATTTTATCGAAGGTATTGCATCCGAAGTTTCAAAAACATGTATCAAAAAACCTGCAATCGAGATAACCCCAAGTGATAACTTTTCAATTAAGCCAGAAGAGAAGATAACAGTTAATAGATTCTTTTCTCGTATGAACAGCTTTCTTGAGGAGAACAATGTTGTTATTTCTGATACTGGTGACAGCCTATTCGGATCTGCCGATCTCAAGATCCATAGACGAACTGAATTCATCAGCCCCGCCTATTACACATCAATGGGATTTGCTGTTCCAGCAGCAATAGGCGCGCAGATTCGAAATAGAGAGCTACGCCCTATTGTATTTGTAGGTGATGGTGCATTTCAGATGTCATGCCAGGAGCTATCGACGATTGTTAAAAATGAGTTAAACCCTATGATCTTTGTACTGAATAACAAAGGTTATACCACCGAACGTTTCATCAGAGATGGGCCTTACAATGACATAAACAACTGGGACTACCACCTCTTTCCACAGATAGTTAGGAATGGGTGGGGATGTGAAGTTAGAACAGAATTAGAGCTCGAAGATGCCCTCAAATATGCAAAAAATAATACAAAATCGTTCTCAATAATCAATATTCACCTGGACAAACTTGATTGTTCGGATGCCCTCGTTAGGCTGGGGAAACGCTTGGACGAGCGGGTGTGAAGAGATTATACCCCCAGCCATAGAGGATCAAAAACTTTTTAAATCGTAGATGGTCCTCCCCCATACTAATAAGCATACAGATTTCCGTAAGGCCTACTCGATTTTGGTGTAAGTTTCACGAACTCTTCACTCATCACTTCATTCAGATCCATGCTTACATCGCTACAGAACTCTTCAAGATAAC
>JAXHTN010000216.1:0-3480 GCA_034190145.1 Halobacteriota archaeon
ATCGCATGGACCATGTCATAGTGTGCATAATTTCTGTCTTCGATGAGTCCCTTCTTTAGCGCGTCCTCGTAGACATCAGTTCCGGGATAAGGAGTAAGAATAGAATAAAGTGCAAGACCTGTATCAAGACTAAGTGAGAATTCTCGCAGATCAGAGATGGACTCCCTGGTATCCGTAGGCGATCCTATCACAAACATAGACTGTGTAAAGATATCATTCTCATTTAGGATCTTTATGGCATTCTTCGCATCATCCGGGCGTATTTTTTTGTTGAAATTACTCAGAACATCCTTCGAATTATTCTCTACACCCATAAGAATCCAGTTGTTACCCACATCCCTCAAGTTTGCAACCATCTCAGGGTTTTTCACAATCTCATCTGTTCTCGCCTGAAAGAACCACGTCAGATCGCCCTTAAAATCCCTTCCCTTAAGCTCCTGCCATAGCTCTTTTGCTCTTCCATCATACCTGAAATTATCATCGGTGAGCCACATAAACTCACCACCATAATTTTCATTAAAAAACTCCATCTCATCTGCTATCCTCTTTGCGGATTTTGTTCTAAAAAGACCGTTCCAATGCCTCCACTGTGTACAAAATGAGCATCTGTGAGAACATCCACGCGATCCCTCGATAATCATGTATCTACTGCCCTTCTTAGACATCATCTTGAAGTGATACCTATCCATATTCTCCTCAACAAGGTGATAAGCAGGGTATGGTAGCGAGTCAAGATCTGCTATAAGGGGGCGTGGCTCCGTATGAATTATCCTTTCATCATGTCTGAAGGATACCCCCTTTACGTCACTTACCTTCCCAACTCCTTTCAGTGTGCAAATGAGTTCCGTAAGTGTCTCCTCCCCCTCTCCCCTCACTACATAATCGATCTCAGGAAAATCGATCAATGATTCTTCGGAAGTGAAAGAAAAATGCTGCCCGCCAACGATAGTTACAATATCCTGATCTACAATCTTAGAGATCTCAGCCACCTTCGCACAGGCGTAAGCATTGCATGTGAAACCTGATGACAGAACAATCGAGGGAGAATACTTCTCGATTCCTCTTCTCAGATCGTCCCATCCCTTCTCCTCAGCCTGACAATCTATGATCTTCATCTCGAGATCAGAAATCCGCCCCTCAACATATGCAGCAAGAGCAAGTAGACCGGTTGGTGGTGGAAGGTACTCACCCATCAGAAACCAGTAATCCTTAGGTGGCTCAACAAAGAGCAACTTCGTCTTCATATTTAACACAGGAACATCTTCTCATTGGACTTTAATATATATCAAGATATCCAGCCATAGAATCATAAAAAATCATCCAGCGTCAAGGTGACTCGATATCCCTTAAGATCTTGAAACTTAATACCCCTCCAGCTATCCCCCCGATTATAAAGTTAATGTAGTATGTAACGAATCTCCAGATTAAAACAAAAAGGCCGAGCATTGCAGATGATGTAACAAGTGTTCCATAAACTGAAGTGATACCAAGCTCAGCCACTCCGCTACTTCCTGGAGTGATCGGAATTGTAATGAAAACTGCAAGTATAATTTGTGCGGCAAAAGACGTACTCCACATCGGATCAATTCCGAGGCCAATGAGTATGAATGATGCTATGGAGACTTCGGCAAGCCAGAACAAAGAAGTGAATATCATAGCAATAAGAAGGCTTGTCCTATTGTTTCTCATAAATCTCCAGAAGCTTGAATGAAAGTTGTCAATCTCTGAGTTTATCCTCTCTATATGTTTTTCCGCATTCAGCCTCCTTGCGATACGCGCACAGAACCTCTTTAAATCATCCGGGCTGCTAAGAATATAAGCCAGAATACCCATTAGAAATATGAAGAAAAGGACAGCAGAAAACAAGACAGGTAGCATCACCACCTCATAATGACCACTGAAGATGTAGAGGCTCAATGGCATGGAAAGCCCGAGAAAGAAGGCATCCAATAGACGCTCACCGACAACTACTGCGGTTGAATCACCGACCGAGATACCTTTTTTATTAAGGAGATATAACCTTACAGGTTCTCCTCCGAACTTGGAGGGCGTTATACAAGCAGCAAATAGGCTTGGAATTATTATGTTCATCGATTCAAGCAGTCCGATATCCCCTCCAATAGCTTTGGTCAAGACCTTTAGCCTCATCCCCCATAAAAAGAGCGCCATAATATGAATTCCGATCGCAAGAAAAAGGTATTCACCCCTGATATTCTTTAGGCTTCTGAATGTATCTCCGGTAACTGAAGTCTCTGGGATGACAAATAGGATCAGAAGTAGAGATCCAAGGCTTACAAAAAGAGATATGATCAACCATCTCTTGGATCGGTCCATTTAAATTCCCAAAAGGTTAAAAATCCTTGGTATGATCTCAAATCCCACAATTTCGAGTACTATGTGAATAAACACTCCAATGATCATTCCTGCGATTAGATTTGACACAATCCTTATCTTCAGTATTAGAAAAGCCGTAACGGCAAGCAGTATAATCAGTCCGATTGCTGAACCGACCCTTGTCGGAAGTTGCAATGCAGCATCAAATATATTTAATGCGAACGTGACAAGCCCCAAACCGAAAACCATCCCAAGAACAACACCGACAGACGATGATAACATCTCCCTGATCATCATTTCACCAGACCCATATCATCTTTCTACATTTTATCTCTTTTGGAACGTTAACCCTATATACAAGAAGATCACAAATACTACTGCCCTTAACGAGGACAGGTGTGACTTATGATCATCTGTGCATAATGAGGGCGACATACCATTCGCATTGAACGATCTTTGTGGGAGCTAAGGCTTTTGCTACCGATGATCACAGGTAAACCCCAATGCGATACACACCCCTGTCACGAGGGTAACCGGGAAGGACAGCGGAATTATCCAGAGGATGATATTCCGGGGTTAGTGCGTCAGGGGACATAATTATTGCACCAAAGAGAAAACTTGAAATCTGATAATTTGTAGGTATATTATAGTCTGGAGGTCCATGAGATTGTCCGAAGATGAGAAGACACTTAAGGAAAAGAGAGAAGAACCTGATGTCGTAAAAGTGAATATAATGGACGAAGCTGAAGAGGGGGCCGTTTTCGAAGAATCTGATCTTGCCGAAGAGTATCTCACACAGATAAAATACTTACAAGCGGAATTTGAAAATTTTAAAAAGATCGCTGACCGTGAGAAGGCTGAATATATTAAAAGGGCAAACGAGAAGTTGATTAAGGATTTGCTCCCCATAATAGACAGTTTTGAAAGTGCAATATCAACTGCAAAGGATGGTGGCGATAACAGAACACTCTTAAAGGGAATAGAGTTGATATTTAGCGATTTCATGGATATACTTCGCGATAAAGGCCTCTCGCATATCGATGCTGTTGGCGATAAGTTCGATCCTTATAAGCATGAAGCGATGATGGTCGATAAAAATGCCAACCTTCCCGAAGATACTGTGACAGAAGAGCTTCAGAAGGGATA
>JAXHTN010000217.1:0-3458 GCA_034190145.1 Halobacteriota archaeon
TTCATCTTCATACAATCGTTTACTTAATACAATAACAGGATCATCACCATATCCCATCTTATTGTAAAAGGATACTGCGTCTTTATTTGATCTTCTTACCATCAGATCAATCTTCGGGCATCCAATTTCTAGTAGTCTATTTTCCGCTTCTCTTACTATTCTTGACGCTATACCTTCTCTTCTGTAATCACGATTTACAGCTAAATAGTAAATCCAACCCCTATGCCCATCATATCCGGCCATACATGAACATACTATTCTTCCTTCAACTTCTCCAACAAGAAAAAGACTCGGGCTGTCATTCATTTTACGTTCAATGTCTCGTTTTGGATTATTCCAAGGTACTGTAAGATCACACTCCGACCATAAGTTGATTATCTGTTTTCCATCAGATTTTTGATAGGTCCTTATTGTTAGTTTATTCATCTTTTCACCGCCAAATTTTTATTCGAAAACGGATTTACAACGCCCACAGCTTATTAAAGTTAGAGTGACATCAAGAATCATCATAAGTACTATATGTGTTGATCAACAAGAATGGGATTTCCATCCGGATCCACTACGATAAAACTTGCCGGACCTGAAGATTTTTCGTCTGCTTCAGTCTGTAATTTAATGCCCTTTTCTTTAAGCTGCCGCTGCAGATCTCTAACATCAGTAAATGAATCAAGCTCGCTAGCATTTTGATCCCAGCCAGGATTGAAAGTCAAAATGTTTTTATCAAACATTCCTTGAAATAGGCCAATTGTGCAACTTTCGTTCTTCATAATAAGCCAATTTTGAGACTGATCACCTCCGAAGACTTCAAAGCCAAGGCCCTCATAAAATGATTTTGAAGCCATAATATCCTTAACATTCAGACTTACTGAGAATGCACCTAGTTCCATATATTCCACCTTTCTTTAATTGATTGATATTGAAGAAGATAGTAACTGCAAGTATATTAAAAAGTACTGGTGATTTGGTAAAACACTTCGACCATATCTGAACTAGGCAGATCAGTTTAATAAAAATAAAATAAAGAGGCGTCTTTGCGCCTCATCTCGAAGATTTCTTCTCCGATAGTTTCTTAACTCCTTCAAGCTTTGCGTCTTCTCCCTTCTCAAGGTATCCGCGGTCGAAACAGAGTTTTATCAGCTCTTCCCCGATTCCACTTCTTACAATGACCGTTGAGTAGCCAGCAGCGCTTCCTACCGATCCTACGGATATATCGGCAAGTTCGGCTGAAAAGTCTTTACAGACAGAGCACCCCTGCATCGCATATTCCGAGACCTCTTTGAGCGGGAACTTTTTCTCTTCTCCTTTGGCAGTTACGAGTAGATCACCCTTCTTGATGTCGAACTTATCGACATCTTTGACGTCTCCGACCTGCTTACCCACAAAGTCCAGAAGGCCAGCTCCGAAGCTCTCCATGCAGAAGAGTCCGATTGCAAGCTTAATACGATCCGATCCGAGATAATACGGCTCATCAAGTGTCTGTAACTTTCTGATCGCCTGAATGTGACAGGGTGTCCCGCAGACTCCGATGTTCTTCATTCCTGAATCTATCGCCTCTTTCACACCAAGGATGTTTGCCGATTTTGTGTACTTTGTCCCGGCTGCTTTGATGAGGTCCTCTTTTGTCGTTACAACAATGGGGGCCGGATTCCAATCTTCGTCAGCTCCTGCGACGACGACGCCATCCAATATGCCTTCCTCGAGTGCAGCGGCAAGGAGTGTCGTTACGACACCTCCATCCTGTGCCTTCTTCGCAATCTCTTCGTTTGTTGTTTTAGCAGTGATAAAATCCTTGTAAAAGCCTACTGAACTACCAGCTTCTCTTTCTTCTCCAAAGACGTTCTTCTCGATCTCTCCCACAGGTAGTGATGTCCTCGGACAGAATGTGTAGCAGACTCCACAGACCGTATCATACTCTTCCACAAACTGCGGAACGTCTCCTTTGAACTCGATCTTGGGGCAGAAACCAACACAAAGGCCACATGAAGTACACCTTCCTGCACTGATAACCTCTTTATCAAGTTTCTCGAAACCACACTCAAGAAACGTCGGAAGTAGTATATTCTCAGTTGACATTATTTACCCTCCACCTTCTCTTTAAGGCTCTGATAATCCATCGTCACCTTCTCCTGGATCTCATCTATAAGCTCATCTGTAAGGTGAGCAAATCTCCTCTGCATCTTGAGGTATTCCTTTACGGGTTTGAGTTCGTCAGGATCGATCGTCATCTTGTACTTACCATCTTCGACTTCGTAAAGTGGGAATATCCCGGACTCGACGGCAAGTCTTCCGAGTCGTATTGTGATGTCTGTCTTACATCTCCAACCAGTCGGACAGGCTGCATAGACATGTAGGTACGCAGGCCCGTCAATTGCGAGGGCTTTTTGGGCTTTGTCCATCAGATCGTACGGATAAGACGGAGAGGCTGTTGCGACATATGGGATATGATGGGCTGCAATGATCTCCGGCATATTCTTCTTCCAGGTCTTCTGACCTATACTTGCTTTTCCGGAGGGGGCTGTTGTAGTCCATGCACCGTAGGGTGTTGAACTTGACCTCTGTATACCGGTATTCATGTATGCTTCATTGTCGAAACAGACGTAGAGCAGATCATGACCTCTTTCAAGTGCTCCGGAGAGTGATTGAAGGCCTATATCGGAAGTTGCTCCATCACCACCGAAAGCAACAACTTTTGCCTTCTTTCTTCTACCTTTCCTCTCAAGTGCTTTGATCCCGGACTCTATCCCGGAAGCAACAGAGGATGCATTCTCAAATAGGGTGTGAATCCAGGGCACCTTCCATGATGTTGTCGGAAGTGCCGAAGCTATGATCTCCGAACAACCGGTTGCGTTTACAACTATCACATTTTCGCCAAGTGCCTTTGCAACAAGTCTCATAGCAAGAGCTTCTCCACAACCGATACACGCTCTGTGCCCAGGTGAGAAGTACTCCTCCTTTGTAAGTGACCTTTCAGTCATCTCTTCAGCTTCCATCATTCTCTCACCCCTATCATCTCAAACTCTCCATCCGACGATCCCTTCTCGGTTATCTCCTGACCTCTCGAGATCATGTATTCATACTGCTCGATTGTGATGTCCCTTCCTCCGAGACCGCCAACGAAACTTACGATATCAGGCTTCTCAGTCTCTCGGTAGAATGTAGATCTTATCTCTGCAACGACAGGACCACCTGATCCGAATGATACACACCTATCAAGCACAACAAGTAATTTTGTACCCTTCAAGGCATCTCTGATCTCTTCGAATGGGAAAGGCCTCCAGAGTCGCAGTCTCACAAGACCGACCTTTTTACCTTCTTCTCTCATCTTGTCGATCGCAAGCATTGCTGTCTCTGCGAAACTTCCCATCATGAGAAGTACCACGTCAGCATCTTCTGTCCTGTAGGTCTCAACGGGTGCGTAAGATCTACCGAAGATCTCCTCAAACTCTTTGAATGCTTGA
>JAXHTN010000218.1:0-3458 GCA_034190145.1 Halobacteriota archaeon
GCGATTATGGATGCGATAGCTTCGAGTATATTGTAACCGACAGTGAAATATTCATAGTGGAGTGCTCTTTCGTATCTCTTATCCTTCATTTTCGCCTCTTTTATAAACATATCCAGAACCACTCCTGGTACTCAGGAGAGTTCAACACTCGGATGTCCGATTGAACGTGTATGTGATTCCCCTTCACACCACGATACTTGGTTGCTCCGTCTTCATAAACAAAGCCACAGCGTCCGTAAGCAACATCGTCATTTATCGCTTCCACATAATAGTTTTTTACTATCTCTGCTGTTCCTATCGATTCATACCATTTTATTGCGTATGTGATCTTTCCTTGTTCCTCAAGGCTCATGATTACATCGATTGCGGTGATAACCCCTGGCTGGAAGATGTCACTTCTCAGATTATGGGCAGTAACCTTAACATCTTCAAATCTAAGGTCGTTACTTGGACTTCTTATCAAAACTTCAGGGATTATGAGATCTCCCCCTTCATCTTCCCTTCTACTCGTCTCCTCCCTGAAGACCTCGTAAATCTCCTCAATTACGATCTCATCTTCTTCGAAGACTCTGATATACATCTTATCTTTGTAAGGGTAGTGATCCATCCTGAATGTATTTTCCTCCGGCCACCCGCCATCGTAATATGCCATATACCACCAACCTTTCTCCCCATCTATCGAGTCAATAACATGTGTATTCATAGACTCATCAAAATGATACTTCATCTGAATCACTTCCGTTGAGTTGAGGTATACCAGTATATCAAATATCGAGAAGTAACCTTTTCTAAAGATATCATTTCTTACGGTTCCAATCTTCTCAGGGTCAAAGGAAAATTCTCCCACATCCTCGATCTCTATACTTCCCGACATTATTGGCTCTGTTGTGGTGTTGTTAAGGTCAAGAGAACCATCCTCCTCATAAGAAGACATCTCGCTACCACCATCGATACAACCTGTGATGAAAACCATACAAAAGATTAGAATTACCACTAGGGATGCAGGTGAGATCTTTACAATTTTTTCTTCTTCAATCATATAGCTTCATAGCTCCCCGCCAAGTATGACGATAAGAATATTCCGTTATTTCTAATAATAAAGTATATAAGCGATGCACTAATTATATTATAACAATTGTTAATTAGATCGGGTTGTTCAAAATGTTCTTTAGAATTCTTGGTAAATCACTTTTGAAGAGGAGATCTAGGATTGCCATTGCTGTTATTTCCGTAATTATGGGGGCGGCGATTGCAACAGCGCTTCTCAGTGTCTCTCTTGATGTAAGCGATAAGGTCGGATACGAGTTCCGAAAGTACGGTGCCAATCTGATGGTTGTTCCGGAATCTGATACTATCGAGGTCGGATTTCCCGGAGTCGACTTCGGTTCTGTCACCGAGCAGAGGTATATAAACGAGAGCGATCTCTGGAAGATCAAGACAATTTATTGGAGAAATAATGTACTAGGTTTTGCTCCGATCTTGTACAGTGTTGTAACCGTTGTTGATGGCGAGGTCGAAGAAAGTGTTGTCCTTTCAGGGACATATTTCAACAAAGATGTCGAGATATTAGAGCCTTACTCACCACAGGACGATCCCGTCTTCAACACCGGAATCAGGACAATCAGTCCATGGTGGATCGTAAACGGGAGCTGGATCGAGAGCTCTGATGACGAAACGAGTGCGATGATTGGAAAGAATGTAGCTGAGAAGCTCGGTTTGAATATTGGGGATGCCTTCACAGTTAAGTATTCCGAGAACCTTGAAGGGGTGAAAAGTGAATCTGTCCATGATCTTACTGTCGTCGGTATAATCGAGACTGACGGAAATGAAGACAGTCAGATATTTGTGAATCTTCAGGTCGCCCAAGAGCTCACCTCGAGGGAGGATAAGTTGCACATAGTCCAGGTCTCTGCACTCTGTAACGCATGTCCTGTCGATACATTTGCAGAGGAGATCGAAGGCAATATCCCCTATGCTGAGGCAAGAACGGTGAAACAACTAGTCAGTTCCGAGATGAACATCCTTGAAAAGATTGAGGATATGATGTTTCTTGTGACGGTTGTGGCTTTACTTGCTTCTGCTCTTGGGGTGATGACAACTATGACAACCTCGGTCATCGAGCGCCAAAAAGAGATCGGGCTCATGAAGAGTATCGGAGCAAAGGATAGAAGTATAATCTCATTATTCCTCACCGAGGCAGCAATAATTGGCATCGTTGGTGGGATACTTGGATATGCCATTGGCCTTTTGCTTGCACAATTCATAGGAATGAGTGTTTTTGATATGCCTATTGCGACAAGATATGAGGTCATACCAGTAGCTATCGGCGTCTCGCTTGCTGTTTCACTTCTTGCAAGTGCACTTCCGGTAAGAAGGGCTGTCTCCGTAGAGCCTGCTATCGTATTGAGGGGGGAGTGATAGCATGGCAGGAGAACTGATAAAACTAAACAGTCTTGAAAAGAGATACGACGGCGACACACTTGCGTTAAATGATCTTACTTTGACGCTCTTTGAAGGCGAATGGACCTCGATTATGGGCCCTTCAGGATCCGGTAAAACGACCCTTCTTAACATTCTGGGATGCCTTGACCTACCAACAAACGGCTCTGTGCACATCAACGGAACAGAGGTCACTAAATTGAACAGAAACGATCTGACAGTATTTCGAAGAGAGAACATCGGCCTCATATTTCAGCAGTATCACCTTGTTTCTTATCTTACGGCGCTTGAGAATGTGATGATGGCACAGTACTTCCACAGCTTGGTGGATGAGGATGAAGCGGTAAATGTTCTGAAAAAAGTGGGACTGGGAGACAGGCTGGATCATATTCCTGCACATCTCTCCGGTGGAGAACAGCAGCGAGTTGCCATAGCAAGAGCCCTCATAAACGAACCAAAGATCCTTCTTGCAGATGAACCGACTGGCAATTTGGATCAGAAAAATGGTGAGATTGTACTTGATCTTATCAAGAAACTGCATAAAGAGGGGCATACAATCATACTTGTCACCCACAATCCGGATATTGGTCGGTTGGGTGATAGACTGATAAAACTGATTGATGGAAAGATAGATTCGGACTCTAATCTTGTGGAGGTGAAAATATGACAAATGCAGAAGAAAGAAAGTTAGAACTTGAAGAAAGGAGAAAAAAGACGAGGAATGCTTTGATAGCCTCGATTGTCGTTATCGTAGCAGCAATTCTTGGCGTTTACCTAGTGATGTCGTCGAATGGACCCGGAAGCACCTTTTATTCAGAACCTGCTCAGACACCATCTCTTCAAAGTGGAGTGGATATTAGAATCCCTCTCTCCGAGATAAGTAGCGATGCGAAGTTCTACTCATATGAGACGGTAGACGGTGTTACTGTTAGGTACTTTGCGGTCATTGGCACTGATGGTGAGGTTCATGTTGCAACGGATGCATGTGACCAATGTTACGGTGCAAGAAAAGGCTACAG
>JAXHTN010000219.1:0-3436 GCA_034190145.1 Halobacteriota archaeon
AGGTTTGGTCTCGCCGGATACATTCATAGTTGACAAAGTATCAGGTAAAGTCCTTGAGAAGAAGACTGGGACTAAAGAGAGCTCGATATGGCTGTCACCTAATGGTGGAACTACAGAGGATGCATCTAAAAGAGGTGATACTCTCACCCTCACAGATGGTGATCTTCAGAGACTAACAGATATGCTTGTCAAGGTCGAGGACTATTACAATAGGCCGATAGATATTGAATGGGCCTTTTCTGATGGAAGATTGTACCTACTACAGGCTCGCCCAATCACTGCTTATATACCGCTACCCGAAGAGATGATAACTGAGCCAGGGGAGCAGAAGAGGCTTTATCTTGATGTGACCCTCTCGAAACAGGGAATACAAGAGCCGATGTCACATATGGGTATAGACTACTTAAGCTCAATTCAGACCGTACTGTTTCGTGAGCTTTTGGGCACAACAGGTCTAATGGGAGTGGATAAACTTTACTTCTCTTGTGAGGGGCGTATGTACGAAAACATAATGAACAGTTACAAGATTTTGGGAAGGAAGAGGACTCTGAACGATTGGCGCACACAAGATGCCATTGCAGCAGATATAATCGAAAATATGGATGAGAGGGAGTACGCTTTAAAGAGGTCCCCAAGAGGCCTAGGAAGAGTAAAGATCAATATTTTTTTGAGCGGTCTTGGAATATTTCGTAAGTTGCGGGGGACATATAAAGACCACGTTTCTTACAAGGATTTGTATTATAAAGAGACTGAGAGGTACATGAAAGATCTCGATGAGATTAAGAAGATGGATATTCCCTCAAAGGAGGTAGCTAAAAGAACCATCGAAAGGTTCGTTACATTCCTTGTAGATGTCACTCTCCCCATGACATACGCTGCCGAGTACTCGAGGCTAAATATAAGGAAGATCTTCAAGGGTGAAAGTGAAGAGACTAAAGAGAAAGTAGTATTTCTTGAGCGTGCACTTCCGGAGAATATCACACTTGAGATGGGGCTTGAGATGTACAGACTCTCGGAATTTAGTGAAGTCTCCGAGTGCACTTCGGGTGAGGAGTTCGAAAGAAAGATAAGCGAAAGGTCTTTTTCACAAGAGTTCCTCGGGGCATATGATTCGTTCATGGAAAAATATGGGTTCCGCTGCCCAAGAGAGCTTGATCTGGCAACACCCAGGACATATGAGAACCCTGCCGAGTTTTTCGAACAATTGCATGCAATGTCCCTGAACAAAGATGAAGAGACTAACCCCCAGTCCATCTATGAGAAATCTGTAAAAGAGCGTCAAGAGGCCTTTGAAGAATTGATGCAGGTGGCAGAGAAGAGAGGGAGACGAAAGGCAAGAGGGCTTAAGAAAAACTACGATGTCCTTGTCGAGTTTGGTGGCTACAGGGAGATTCACAAATATTACTTCATCATGATAATCGATCTCTTCAGAAGAAGAGTACTAGAGGTTGCAAAAGAACTTGAAGAAGCGGGGAGTATCGACAGAGTTGAAGATGTCTTTGATCTTGAAATTGATGATCTCGAAGAGGGGGTAGATGGTTCCTCTATCGATCTAAGGGCAATTATGGAAGAGAATACACGTTATCTTAAAAAGGTAGAGCATATCCGTGAGTTCCCACGCCTCATAGATTCCCGCGGTAAGATACTGCGCCCCCCTAGAAAAGAATCAAGAGAAGGAGAACTGGTGGGTGAGATGATATCGCCTGGAATCGTTCGTGGCAAGGTGAAGGTTCTTGAGAGGCCTGACGAAAAACCGCTACTTCCGGGAGAGATTCTTGTGGCACGGGCAACAGACCCTGGTTGGACACCTCTTTTTATAAATGCCGCTGGGGTTATACTTGAGGTCGGAGGACTTCTGCAACACGGTGCGCTAGTTGCAAGAGAGTACGGAAGGCCGTGCATTGCCGGTATAGAGGATGCTACCTCGCTTCTTAAAGACGGCCAAGAGATCGAGATGGATGGTGCCAGCGGAGTTGTGAAGATACTCGGTAGTTGAAGGCCAGCTTATATGATGCACCAAAACCGCAAGAATATGGTAATATTATCCTTCACTCTTGTGGTGGTAATGTTAGGATATGGGATGGTCATTCCAATCCTACCTTTTTATGTAGATGCGATGGATGCAAGTGGACGGGATCTTGGGCTTCTCATCGCCATATTCTCCCTCATGCAGTTTATCTTTGCTCCTATGTGGGGAAGTTACTCGGATAAGGTCGGTAGAAAACCGGTTCTGATGCTGGGTCTGCTAGGTGATGGTATAGCCATGTTTTTATTTGCCATTTCCACGCAGATGTGGATGTTAATTCTTTCAAGAGCTTTTACAGGCATTCTTTCTGCCGCCACTTTTCCGACCGCGATGGCTTATGTGAGTGACAGCACATCGGATGATGAGCGAGGAGGCGGTATGGGAATAATGGGGGCTTCGATGGGGCTTGGTGTTATAATGGGCCCCGGATTTGGCGGACTCCTTGCAGCAGATTCTCTCTCTGCACCTTTCTTTATCGCTTCGGCTTTATCATTTGTTGCCTTACCACTGATATTATTTCTTCTTCCCGAGTCACTTTCAAAAGAGCTCAGATCAAGATCAAGAGAAGAGGAAAAATTGGGGATAAAAATGAATTTTGTACTCCTTAAAAGATCACTCTTTGGCCCGATCGGAGTCCTATTATTCATGGCTTTTCTTCTCAGTTTCGGACTTACAAATTTTGAAGGTATCTTTGGCCTTTACGCCCTTGAGAAGTATGACTACGGGCCAGAGCAGGTCGGAAGTATCATGATGGTAATTGCAATAGTTGCAACAGTTGCCCAAGGTACGCTTGCAGGACCACTCACCAAACGTTTTGGAGAAGCGATGGTGATAAAGACCTCTCTATTATTGAGCTCGATTGCCTTTCTCTTTTTACTTCAGGCGAAGACATACCCTACTGTACTTCTGACTACCGGTTTCTTCATTTTATCAAAAACATTACTGCGTCCGGCGGTGCTTTCTCTAACGTCAAAGCATGCCACGACCGGTCAAGGTGTTACGATGGGGCTTAGCAACTCTTTTATGAGTCTGGGTCGTATTGCAGGACCGATATGGGCTGGAATTTTCTTTGATATCAACTTTGATTATCCATACCTGAGCGGCGCAGTGATAATGTTTATTGGTTTTTTGATAAGCCTACTTTTCATCCCCAAGTCAAATGAGTAAATTTGAGTGGCTACCGGTAAAAAGGCTTGGCTTGCCTTGATTTGGGCCTTTAAAGATCTCATTCTTTTAATTTTTGGACATGGCATACATTACCTCTCCAAATTTCTAAAAATTACTTTCATCCCAACTTTGACACTTAGCATCCGCTAATTTCTTCAAAAATTTAATTTGACAGAAGCCTAAAATCGGGGCTTTTTGCCCCGACTCGTCAAGTGATTGCCTCATTTTGCCCCAAAATCACCT
>JAXHTN010000022.1:0-14550 GCA_034190145.1 Halobacteriota archaeon
AGCTACGAATTTTACCCCATTTTATTGCACAATGGCGCGAGATCCTCTATGTTAAGGATGATTCGACCTAGAAAAATTCTATTTAAGGGGAGAAGCTATGGCATTATAACCAAAGAGTGTGGAACTTCTTTTCAGGATATCATAAAAATGTTCGGGGATTGATTTCAATCGAAACATTAAGCGATGGTATCCCTCTTTACAAAAGCGCCCTTAATAAAACCCCCGTCAAATCCCCTACCCCCACTTACTCCTCACTTTTACTTCCCACCGGTACTATATGGTACGAACCTGTCACAGGGTGTTTTTCCACCACCACATCCACTTCAAATACATTCTTTATGTTCTTACGCGTGAGAACATGCTTAACATCGCCCATGCAAAGTATCCTGCCTTTTTTTATCAAGATAAGCTTATCACAGTACTTTGCAGCAAGGTTCAGATCATGTATTGCCATGATCACGATCCTCTCCGATGAAAGTCCCTTCACAAGTGACATTATCTCAAGCTGATGACTCAGATCAAGATTCGCTGTTGGTTCGTCAAGGAGAAGGACCTGTGGTTCCTGAGCAAGTGCTCTTGCAATGATTACACGTTGCCTCTCACCCCCACTGAGCTTTGTAATGGATCTCTTCGCAAGAGAAGAAGTTTCAGTGAGCTCCATCGACTGTTTAACTATCTTGATATCGTTCTCGTCCTCGGTTTCAAACCTTCCAAGGTGCGGTGAACGGCCCATCATTACCATCTCAAATACAGAAAAATCAAAGTTAACCTGGTGATCCTGGGCTACAACAGCAAGCTTTTTTGAGAGGTCCTTCTTCTTCATCTCAAATACATCTCTTCCGTCAAGAAGGACAGTCCCTGTGCGCGGGGTGAGAACAGAGCTTATCGTCCTAAGCATCGTAGTTTTTCCGGAACCATTAGGGCCAATCACCCCGATTAGGCTTCCACAATCCACTGAAAAGGTGATGTCATCGAGAATTTTTTCCGAGTTGTAATGGAAATCGACGTTCTTTATATGTAAATTGACCATTTCCTATCACCCGAATATCTCTTTTTTTCTGCTTCTCAAAAGGTATATGAAGAACGGTGCTCCGAATGATGCTGTTAGTATCCCCACAGGAAGCTGGGTCGGTGAAAGGGCCGTCCGTGCAAGTGTATCTGTTAAGACTAGAAATATCCCTCCCGAGAGTGCAGATGATGGTATGAGTATCCGATGGTCAGGCCCAAATAGTAACCTCATTATGTGTGGGATCATCAGTCCGACGAAGCCGATTAGACCACTCACCGAGACTGCTGCTGCTGTTATCAATGAAGCAAGGACCATCATAAGCCTCTTGAATTGTTCAACTTCTATTCCAAGGTGTTGGGCGGATTCCTCACCCAAAAGCATCACATTCATATCTCGTGAGAAGAAGTAGATCGAGAGAATCCCGAAGAATATTATCGGAAAGAGGATCTTTACATGGATCCATCTCCCGCCATCAAGCCCACCCATAAGCCAGAAGACGATCTGATGGAGGTTATCGCTCATGTACATAAGAAATGATGTTAGTGCAGATAGAAAGTAACTCACAGCAATACCGGATAGTAGTAACGTATCAACCGGTACCTTTCCACCGACATGAGCGATATTGTACACAAGAAATATCGCTGCTAGTGCACCAATAAACGCCATCATGGGAGTGGCATAACCGAAAGCTATACCCGAAGCTATACAAAGAGCAGCCCCTAACCCGGCTCCTGAGGATATTCCAATTATGTAAGGTTCTGCCATGGGATTCTTAAATAGGCCCTGCATCACTACCCCTGCAACAGAGAGTGCTGCACCGACAAGCAGTCCAAGGAGTATTCTGGGAAGTCTCACCTGAAATATTATAATCTCCTGAGTTGAAAGCTCATCTCCATTCGATAGATCTCTTGCAGTCTCGACAAGATTAGATGGTGAAAGCATCTCAACGATATCTCCTGGTGGGATGTAGACAGGGCCCACTGCCATTGTAAATATTATTGAACAGCCCATAAGTACAATGAGGCCGAGTATCCTCGATCTGAATCTTCCCGTATTCATGCTTCACCCTTTCTAAGCGGAGGAGAGTAACCACAGATGTAGCAATGAACGCCTTTTGAGCTGACTTTTGATCTGCATAATGGGCATGCATTGGGACCTTCTTCTGCCTCCTCTATTTCACCAATTACATCCCTGTAGACCTCGTAAAAATAGAGGTGTTCTTTGTTCATGAAGGGGATATCATAGTCCCTTCTCTTCTCCTTAAACTCGCCATCCGTAATGAGTGAGCCGATAGTTACTCTCAGTCTTGACATCCCGGAACCAACTTCTATCGGAGCCTTTTCTCTTTGAAATAGACCCGGAATATCCTCCTCGAAAGTCTTTCTAAGAATCCATTTTCCTTGCACCTCTCCTTTTACACTCTTGACTTTAAGGCTGGTATCGAGATCAAGAGCAAACTTAACAACCTCCTCACTCAAAAAGGGCTGTTTGATTCCGATTCCCATGTACCTACCAAGTTCATTTGAAGAGAAGTTCATCGATACCGATAACCCTTCTATATATTTTTTTAAATCACTTGGTTCAAGGCCGTACATGAATGAGTAGCCTGCAAACAGCTCATCTGATCCATCGCCGGTGAGTGCGTTTTTTAATCCGAGGCCTTTTGCCTCTCTTAACGCCAGATAAACAGCCAGATCATTTGGGATTGCAGGATCAAATGTATTTAGTATCTTTATCACTTCTGGGATAACTTGGAGTGCCTCTTCCTCTGGTATATGTAGCATATGATGTTTATAACCGTATAAATCGGCAACCCTTCTTGCATACGGTAGATCGGGACAATCATCCCCGAAGACCACTGTAATAGCATGAATATCACGTAATTCTTTAGCGGAGGAGACCGCAATGGCACTTGTGTCTATCCCACCGGAGAGAAGTATTGCATCAGCAGGTTCCCTATTTGTTGCTTCACTTAACAGTTCTTTTAATTCTTTACAGGTCTCTTCAAGATTCATTTTCCTATTCTCGTGGTCTTATATCGAGGAACCAATGGCCATCTCTTAAGATTTTATCATTCACATCGAAGCCGACTTCCTTTTTGAATAGCGGGCCACCGATTACGAAGGTATGAAACTCTCCTGCTTCACCACAAATGTCTACACCATTCTCGCGAAGGTAACTTACAAAATCATAATCTATCAAACGTCCAAGTGCTTCTTCTCCAAGGTACTTTGCATCGGTTGCAACAACCAGTGCATCAAAACCGGAATCGATGAACTCTGAGATGACCTCATCTCGCGTTCTATTCCAAAGTGGCAGGATAGGTTTGATATCAAGTTCCCCGCATACTCTCTCAACCCAATCCCTATGTTCTTGAATATCAATATCTCCAAAAACACCTGCTTCTGCACCCAATTCTTTCAATTCCTTCACTTTCTCCTTGAAATTCTCTTCATAATTGCCCCAGGACGTTCTACATTGAAATACAGGTATTTCCATCGCTTCCGCCTGCTTTGCAATCATTTCTCCACTCAGCCCGTGATAGGACCGACCATCTTCTCTTACTAAATTCAAAAGACCCACTATCTCGGAATCTTTCCCTGCTTTGAATGCAGAAAGGGTGCTATCCTTTCCGCCACTCCAAGAAACAAAAACCTTATCCATTCCTTCTCACTTGAACCATGTATATCGCAAGCAAAATCACCGCAATGGTCAAAATCATGGTGGCTATTGAACCAATTCCATAACTATCTTCAGTTTCAAGGGGCATCTCAGGATCGTTTTGCACTTGTTCTATCTGTTCAGGTTGTGTTTCGTCTTCCTTAGGCTCGGTTGCATCGGGAGACTCTTTAAGAAGATCGTAAAAGGTCTCAAGTCCTATTGCAATCCTTGGTCCTGCACGCTCGATAGTATTCGGATCTTCTATCGGATAGATCCTACCGTTTTTAACAGCACTTGTCTGAGCAAGTATCGTGTCATTCATGATACTGTCACGGATGATATAGGATCCCCCGCCCATACCGGAACAGATTATCACATCAGGGTCTTTATCTATCAAACTCTCGATGTTCACCTCCTGCCACCCGTCAAGTTCCGAGACAATATTTACCCCGCCTGCAATCGTCAGAAGGTCATCTGCATAAGTATTGTTTCCAGAAACAAACATCGGATCGTACCATACAACATAAAGCACGCCAGGCTTTTCATGACTCCCCTCTGAAGAATCAGTCTCATTTTGAATGACATCAATTCTTCTTCTCATATCATCTGTTATCAAGGATGCATTCTGCTCTTCTCCTGTCAGGACTCCAACGGTGTCTATTGAAGAGACTATATCCTCTACATCAAGTGGATTCAGGCAAAACATAGTTAAATTCAACGATTTTAACTGAACCAGTACGTCCATATCATTACCGTAAGAGGCCAAAATGAGGTCAGGATTCAGCTCCAGTATCTTCTCAACATTCGGTGTTGTGAAAGATCCGACTGAATCTTTATCTAAGGCTTCTCCAGGATAGTTGCAATAATCCGTTACACCGATTATACTGCTGTCAAGACCTAGTGAAAAGAGGATCTCGGTGTTACTTGGTGAGAGTGAGATTATCCTCTGAGGCTTCTTTTGAAGCTCCACCGTATTGTTTAGACAATCGCTCATCCTCAGAACCGCTGTCACATTCCAGTTTACGGTCTTTGTTCTACCTCCTTCAAAAGTTCCGGAAACACTGACATTATAAACTCCATACTCTTCAAAAGTGTAGTTCAGTAGACTGTTATTATTGTCCAGATCTTTGCCACCTACGGTCCACTTCCAACTGACGCTCTCGATATCCGAGATGACATCAAAGGTCACTGTCTCATATACGTCAGTTATTATCTCTGTTGAGTTGTCTTCAGATGCACTTGAATACCATGAGATCTCTGCCTCTTGATCTGCACTTGCAACCACGATCCCCTGAACCATGAAAAACACAATTAATACAATATATAACGAACTCTTGAATTTTCCACTCATCTTTTGCCTCACTCGTAAATAGGGAGGTAGATCATTGATATACCTTCTCATTTCGATAACAACTATTACCTAGTTGGATGACATATTTTCGGGAACGTACATCATCCCTCCATCTTTTGTCTGGTATATCGTCCCTATCGTTTTTGTTATCTCAACCTCATACTCTTCATCTGTTGAATTTAGGGTCTCAATCTTCTCTCCCTGTTTAACAATTATCTGCATATCGGGTTGTCCCGGGTTTTTTACAACCGTCAGATCCGAACTTGGATCCAAGAGTTCAGTTAACCCAAAGGACATAACAAGAGCAACTAAAAGAGCAACTGAAAAGACCATAGCAACATCAAAGAGGTTTGCCACACTTGACATTGGGTCTTCATCTTCATAGTACCTCTTTTTACGCTCTCTTCTCATGTACTTCATCCTCACCTCCGAATAGTATCTCACATATGTAGTAGATCTCGTTTATATCCTCCTCATACCAGCGCGATCTAATCACTGTCAATATGTATGCAACGCTTCCTATCAGAAGCCCCACAACCGTTGTTCCAAACGCAATTATAAGCTTTTCAGTAAGGATTGTCACCGATCCCTGTGCAAGTGCCCGCAATGCTGGTCCCATGGGTATGAGTGTGCCCATCAGTCCGAAGATCGGTCCAAGTCTCACCATCATTCTGGTTCGCTCAACTCTTTTTGAAATCAGAATCTCGCAGTCTTGAAGCAGTTTCTCCACATTTATGGAAAAAAAACGTACTTCCGACTTATCAACCTTCTCCTGTATTCCGGTTTCTTTATCCTTAAGTCTTAGAAGGCCCTTTAGAAATATACATACAAACCTTTTTTGAGTATGTGCCTCAAGTGTTTGAATTCCTTTTTTGAAATCTCCTTTATCTATAAGTGATTTTCCCTTAACAATGCCTTCTTCGATATCTTCGGATCCTCTCTTGAAAATGGCTCCTTTTTCATCACCACTTCTTCTAACCTTGCCAGATCTAAGCAGCCACTCGGACGAAAACATTCCCACGTCGATGATCAACCATACAGTAAGCAGAAGTAAAAGTATGATCACCGGATACAACAGCAAAGATGATAGGTAATATATTCCTGATTGCAAAAACTGGGATAAGTCCCCTGCCGTTGAAAGTACGTTCATTTTCTACTCCTTATGTTCCTTCTCTCGTTGAAATATCCCACAGAAAATAGGATGATAACAAGAATGAGTGTTGTAGCAAGTATTGATATCATCGAAATGTTGCGGACGTTTCCTCCTGACCCGCCATTTTTATCGCCTCCAAACTTATATCCAACAATCGTATCACTCTCTTCTCCCCTTGCCTCAGAGGTATTAACTGGACTTCTGATTCCCCCTGATTGTAGTCCCTCTCCCTTGCCAGGTCCTTCACCGGAACCGATGCCACCATGAACTCCACCACCGGATCCCCCTCCTGATCCAATACCGGTTTTTAAGGAATTATCCTCTGAACGAATCACTCTAACATCCTTTGAAAGTATATTGTTCTCCTCACTTGTCTCCGAGATGTTCCCATTAGGATCTGCAAATATTGTGACGTTGTAAGTCCCTTCTTCGGTGGGTTTCCAGTTGAATTCAATGTTAATACGTTCTCCTTGAACCTCTTCTTTTATTTCTCCTGCATTTTTACCATTAATAAGTAATTTAACCTCAACCAACTCTTTTTCAAGATAAAAAGCACTGATTTCAGGCTTTATAGTAGTACTTCCCGGCGATATATTGTCAGGACACCCAACGTTGTTTACAACGACATCCGAACCTTCGATTACGTCCACTGTTACGTTAAGTACATTGTTGAAGGGATCGGTCTCAACAACCTCTTTTCCTGAGTCTGCTTCAATTATCAGAAGATGTTCACCCGGATCAGTGGGATTCCACTCGAATGGTACCATCACCTCGCCATATCCGGTAAGATTTTCTGAGCGGATCTCAAGTTCAAGATCTCCGTCGACTCTGAAGGATGTGTTGAATGCTTTAACTTCTGAAGGCCCGTTATTTCTTATCGTTGCATTGAAAGAATACAACTGATTTGTATAAACCTCATCTGAGATACCTAGATCTGTGGGTTCGAGATCGATTGTATCATTTGATCCGAAGCATACAACCTTACCGTTCTCGTCGGTTGAATAGACCCTACCATTCACAACAATTGGTGATCCGCCACCATGAACCGAATGCCATATCGTATCTCCGGTAGTATAGTGAAGTGCGTATATGCCGTCGCTTTCGTTTGCAGTGCCCACAAAAACTTTTTCATCTGCGACCATAGGAGAGAAGGTCCAGGAACCAAGACCTGGCCTAGTGAATACCTCTCTTCCTTCTTCTTTGTCATTGAGGCAGTAGGTCATAAATGGCGCGATTCTTTCAACTCCGCCTGAAACGTATATATTTCCGTAAGCGTGTGACGGTGTCGAATCGGATTCTGAGATCTCATGAGTCCAGACGATACTTCCATCATATCTGTCCAGTGCATAGAATGGAGCCGTCCTACCAAACGAAAAGGTCATGAAGTATACCTTTTCGTGTGCAACGGTCAATGTTCCGCAGACACCATGTTCAACTGTTTGGTTCCATATCTCTCTTCCTGTGAAAGCATCAACGGCATACACTTTACCGGGTATATTTGGGGAAAAGTCTCCGAAGTAAACTACGTTATCATGTGCAACAGGAGTCGATTGTGCATAGTGAATCTTGTCCTCTTGCCTACCATATTCATGGGGGTCGTCGAATATAGCAAACTTCCACAGCTCGTCTCCGCTCTCCTCGTCAATGCAGTAGTAGTGGCCACCGTCCCATGATCCAACATATACTCTATTGTAACTGACACAAGGTCCGCCATTTACACTACATCCATCGTCTGTGAACTTGTACTCCCAGTCCACTCTACCGTCATCTGCATCGATTCTGTAAACGCTATTTCCCGATGAGGCAAAGACATATCCCCCACTGTATACCGGTGTTGACCATGATCCTTGGACCCTACAATTTATATCTGTTTCCCACATCACCTCGCCGGTTTCATCGTTCAGTGCCTTTAGTGTACAATCATCACAGAGCACGAATACCTTACCTTCTGCCGCAGCAAGAGATGATACCGGAACTGCTGAAATATATTCACTTATCCAGAGCACATCAGGG
The DNA here is from genome assembly GCA_034190145.1 of Halobacteriota archaeon. Lineage (GTDB taxonomy): Archaea > Halobacteriota > Syntropharchaeia > DAOWMC01 > DAOWMC01 > JAXHTN01. The sequence continues at coordinate 8,188 of JAXHTN010000022.1, forward strand.
GTGTTGGGTGCATCCGATGTTGAAAAACCAGAATTAGGGTGGAAGCCATCCGTCTCTTCATTTGACTTTCTATTTGAGATCGTGAATACATGCTTTGATCTGTCACTTGAAGATAACTTTTTATCAAAAGCTGTGGCCTCCACCACATAATTGAATCCATCCTGGATCATCGAGGTATCCCATAAGTACGAGCCAGTATTTGGCAAGCCTTCTTCAAGTGGTATGAAGAGATGGCCACCGTCAGGGCTGTAGTTAAGGTCTATCGTGAGAACGTCGCCATTAGGGTCGAACGCTTCCCAGCGTATCATGTGGGTCCCACTGAGTGTTTCGCCACCAAGAGGTGAGGTAAGCTTTATAACCGGAGCAACTCTATTCTCGACTGTCACCGATGTATTGAGTGTGTTATTCTCCTCATTTGACTCAAAAAGGTCTTCATCATCATCCAGAATCAACGTGAGGTTGTATAACCCCTCTTTTTTTGGGTTCCATGTGAAATTGAAGTCACTTCTTCCCTTTGACTCTATCTTCGTTCTTCTGTCAATGAAAGTCGAATTGCTCCATAAAGTTGCATTGAAACTATCGGCATACCCGTCAACTGTTACATTAAATACGTTGTCAGTATCTGTATATATGGCATTTGGAGGCGTAATCTTTACAGGATATATATCCGGTAGAGTCACGTTTACTTCCCTTGTTATTCTGTTGTTCTCCTCATTCGATTCCACAACATCCGAGTCATAATCTACTACAAGTTGCAGAGTGTAGTTGCCTTCATGATCTGGTTTCCAAAAGGCGCTTGAATTCTTTTTCCCGTATGCAGTCAAGTTGACAATTCTTGAAATTACCGTATCATTTTGAATAAGGCTATTATTGAACGATTCTCCATACCCTGTTACATTAAAATCAATGGTATTTGTAACATTTGAATAAAATACTGGAAAATTTGACTTTATCTGAAGGTCAGGGAGGTCAACATCGACAAATTCGGTGATATGATTGTTTTCCTCATTTCTCTCATCTATCTTATCATGAGAATCAACGATTACGCTCAGATTGTACACTTTTGGATTCTCTGGACGCCATATAAAATCCACAGGTGTAATGGCATCTGAACCAAACTCCTCAACTCTCTTCTCCTCAATTAGAACTCCGTCTACAAGAAGACCCACATGAAATACTCCACCTTCGTTTTTTATCATCGATGTGACTTTACCGGTGACGTTTGAGAAGACTTCGGAGGTTGCGATCTGGATGGGCTCAATATCTAAGAGTCTATCATTTGGTACTTGAACGAATAGAGGGTAAGGTTTTGCATAGATGGCAGGTAATGCGAGTGCAGTGTATGGCGGTAATGGAGAATAAGTACTGAAAGAATGCTTAAAACCCCCCTCTGCATAATCTTCATCCTCTTGAAGGCCAAGAAGAAGTATTAGAGGGTCGTAGTCACGATATCCGAGATGATATATAGCTGGATCCTGCATATAATCCCAACTTCCGTCTATGGGATTCTCAGCCGATGCAAAGATTGCCTGATTAGAGTTTATGTAGTTTATAACGGTTGAATTTGGTAGGGGATCTGTTTGACCATTTCCATCTTTCCATTGATCCTTTACAATGTTATTTCTAAGATAGTCCACTCCTCGTCTGATCGATTCATCCTCTTCTGATATTCCTGCTGCAACAAGAGCCTCAATTGCAACTCCTGTTGCGCTCATGGACCCCCACCCTCCGTCAACGCTATTCTGTCTCTCAAGGATGTGATCAAGTGAAGATACTATCATCTCCGAGTCAGTGTCGTAACCTGAACCGATAAGGGCAAGAAGCACCCAGGAGTCATCTGTGACGTCCTCTCTTATTCCAAACTGCTCACCATCAAAGTTAGACTCAAGAAGTGCGATATAATTTGTACCGTTGAAGTCTCTTGGATCGGCACCTACTGCTGTTATCGCTTGGGTGAATTGAGCGACACTGATCGGATCCCTTGCCGGACCTTTTTTTCTCAAAAAGTGAGTGAGTGAACCGTTATCTTTTCGAAATTCTGAAGGCTCCCTCCCTGCAGAGGCTACACCAAGGATAGCAAGTGCTGTTGAATCACCTGAGATTCCAAACCCACCATCGGTATTCTGCAACCTTTCGATATATCTCAGAGCCATCATTCTTGCCTCAGGTAGCTCGTACTTTCCATACTCCTCAATCTCGTCCAAATTGGAGGCGTTGTAGCTGTAAAGGGTTCGTAAAGGGGAGAATTTTACTTCAAAAGATGTATTCATACCGTTATTTTTATCATTAATATCATCAAGAACACTCTCTATTGTTGCCGATACTACTGAGGTTCCATTACCTTTTGAGGTGATATTCAGGGGGATAACATACCTACTTTTGTAAGGTAAATCTATAGTTTGGTTGAAGTAATCGTCTTTTACTGAGATGACGACATCCACAAGTGCATCTGAAGAACCATAGTTGACAAGACCTATATATATCTGAGAGCTCTCGTTTACATAGGCAACATTCGGAATGGTCAAATACGAGATTGCAGGATCAGAACCACTCTCAAATGGTGAAAGTAACGGGTAAAAGTCTATTATGTTGTCATCTTCGTATGCTTCGTCTATCAGACCATCGAAATTGAGATCTTCTCCGGAATGCTCTGACCAGAAGTTACCTTCCCTCCCGTCGTCAAATGAGTTGCCTGAATTACTCATCGCATTCTTACTGTTGTCAAAGTTGTTGTGAATGATCAGATTTGATTTACCCAGGATGTCTATACCGATTGAGTTATTATCAATCTGATTTTGGCTGATTGTACAGTTATTTGATTCAACTTTGATCCCACAACTCCCGTTTGTTACTTTAAATCCCTTGAAAGTACTGTTATCCGAGAGGAGCTTTACAACATCTCCTTTGCTCCCATCGATAATTGTCTTTTCAAATCCTTCGCCAATAATTGAGATCTCTTTATCTGCAATAATATTCTCACGATATATTCCCTCTGAGACGATGATTACCGCTCCGTCATACTGTATGGACTCTATCGCCTCTTGAATCGTGTTGTAGTCAGATGGTACTCGGATTATGGACGATTCATTGATGTAAATATCCTTGTATAGGTTGTTGTTTGACCGGTTGACTTCAGATCCGATCTTGTTTTCAGGGTCAACAAGTATCGATATGGTGTGATTACCGCTTCTATTAAGTGTCCAGTTGAAATCTACCGTGATGTTGTTATCGCTCTCAAGCGGAAGTTCTTCGACGCTTACAGTACTTGAGTTAATTATAATCCCATCAACGGATAAGGAGATGTTGAAAGGCACAATAACCGGCGCTTCTCCAATATTTTCAACTATGCCTCGTATCCTGACCTCATGACCGTTTAAAAGATGCCCTAATATCTCATAATTTCTTATTATAAGGTCTTCTGTTATATTTACCCAGATGGTACGTGAATTGATCTCCTCATTTGTTACTGTGTGATTTAGAATAACTGAACCGTAATTACTGGTGGCATTGAAGATCAGTATGTCACCGCTTGTGATCTCATCAACTTGGATGGATATATAATAGAAATCAGGTTTTGGATTGAGTTCAAGAATATCAGCAGAACAACTCAAGTTTCTATTAGGGCAGGTCACATCGAGGTTAACGAAGCCTTCTCTTTCAAATATGTACCCGCATATCAGAATCTCAGAACTTGATTGAGATTCAAGAATTGAAGAAAGCACATTTATGGAACCAGCGGTAATTGGTGAGAGGGCTATTAAGTATATTAGAACCATTGCTATCGAGGGTTTCCGTCTATCCATCTTTTACTCTTTATTGCTCTTTGATATTAGATACAAAACAGATACCACAGCAAGTGTAACCGCGACGATTGCAAGAACAATCAAGCTCCAGCTAATAGTCTCAACTTCAGGTTCGGGTTCTCCAGTATCTATTGAAATAGCTTCTTCTTCGTTTGTAGTCGTTTTTGTGTTATTGAAACGGCTTTCTTGGGTGGTAACAACCTCCTTAGATTCAATAACATTGTCTTTTTCATCTTCCTCTATCTCCTTCGTCTCTGAAGACGCTTGAGTGCTAGGTTTATTCACGTAACCGCCACCACCGCCGGTTGCACCACCACTCACCGGACTGGAAATTGGCTCATCATCTTCATCAACAATTAAAGTGCAATTCTCACTTATCGTCGTTACCTTTTCAGCATGGTTGTCGCTTACTTTTACTCCTGTGAGGTTGATATACGATCCTTTAAGTTGCCCTTCACGGACTTCAAAAGAGATACTTGAAAGCAGACCTGAACCTTTTACACCTGATTTCGATCCGATCCTTGTAATGCCATAATCTATCGTACCGGCATCGTTGTCAATTGTATTTACAATCTCAATCGTCTCAGTGCCGTTGTGACTGAGAAATGTTGACTTATTTTGGCTGGAGGCCTTGAGAATATCCGGATCAAATGTAAGCCTATATTGAGCCCCATATACTTCATGAGGTCCAGAATCAAGCACGATATCAACCTTAAATTTAGTAACTTTCTCGATTTCAACTGAAGCTGGTTCTAACCTTAAAGAGGCTGCATTCTCTTCCGCAACCGATATTGGGGTGATAAGCACAAAAATTAAAGTTATCAGCAAAGCCGTTATTGGTATTCTATTCATCTTATACTTCACCATCTAAAAAAATTTAGGGGGGAAAATTCCCCCTTATGCGTCACTTCCCCAACACAATCCTACCATAACGGCGTCGGAGATGTCTACCACTCTATCGTTGTTAAGATCGGCTCTGTCAGCCATCTCATTTGATGGCCAAGCAATTCCTGACACCTCTCCAACTCTATTCCACTGCAGACCGATCATTGCAGCATCCAGAACATTTACAGTACCGTCACCATTTGAGTCGCCTGCTATATACACAATGACATCACATACGGTTTCATCCGAAAGACCGCCATCATCCGTTACGTTGAGTGTGGCAGTAAATGGTTGGTAGCTTGGTGAACTGAATACATAGGATCCATACAGATGAGATACTATCTCTCCGGATCCATTTTGACCATCACCGAATGACCAATTGTAGTGGACTATCGTTCCATCTGGGTCGCTTGATTGTGTTCCATCAAGCTCAGCCTCACAGGAATGGACTGTACCGACGTTGTTGTAGATATGGTTTGATCTCGCACTCGCATTCGGAGCATCATTTGGTACACATATTACAACACTACCATCTATAAGCGTGGCCGGGATAGAAACTGCATTCTCATCAGAGACGACAACATCACTCAGAACTATATCAGAACTTGAACCGGCAGATCCTATGGCAGTAAATTCTATCTGTGCAAGTTTCCCTTGTGTTGTAGTTCCGCTCGAAGTGTTTTTTCTTGATTGGGCAAAAGTAGCAGTGCCTGTAATGTTGTCAAATTCGTTTATCACTATATATGTCTCCTCACCACCTTCTTCAAGCAATGGTCCCGAAGTTACATCCAGTATCTGTATCACAGCGGGATCAAAGGAAAGGTTGTACTGAGCAGCATAAACCTGAAGTCCCAGAGGATCAACCGTTATGTTGACAGTGAAAACACCTTCTACACAGTCATCGGGTGCAACTACGCTGACCATCACATTACCTACACAATCGTAGTATGGTGTTGGATAGTTATAAAGCCCACTTCCATGAATCGAGTCTTCAGCGTAAACATACCATCTTCCTGCGTCAGAAGCAGTAAAGGAGAGTGTTCCGCCACTGGTCGTTCCGACTGAAGTCCCACTAACATATTCTGTGTTAGTAATATAAACTTCAGCTCCATCAAGGTATATCATTCCGGATGGCGAGTTCCAGGTAACTGTCGCGGTGATTGAGTCTCCGATCTCTACTGATGTTGTATTAAGTTCTGTTAGTACTGTGTAATAGTTCAGGTTGTAGTTGAACCATACAATATTTTCACCATCGGATAAAGTGTATTGTGAAGCAGCTACTGTTGGTTGGGTCTCATTTACTGCATACATCCAGCTATTCATATCAGCAGGGTCATCTCCTATCTGTATCAACCATTCCCCATAAGCCCCCATGGTAATCTCAACTTCGATATTATTTGCCTGGCAATAGTCAACAAGAGCTCCCATAGCACTTTGTCTATCTATGGTAATCCCGTCCTCTGTAATATCCCCGGGAGCTACCGAGTAGTCTGTGACCGAGAAGATACTTCCATTGAGGCCGTCGGCAAGAATATCCACTGTTATCGGTTCTGCTGGATTATTGCAGGTATAGGTTCCGTTTGTGTAATTGTCTGATACGATATCACCTGTTACGGCTTCTATTGTAAGGTAGTTTGAGAATTCCAGATCAGAAACTCCAGGTGCAGTCCCGTTA
>JAXHTN010000220.1:0-3429 GCA_034190145.1 Halobacteriota archaeon
TTTAGATTTATCCAGGCACTTAATGGTTACAGGGACAACCTTCACGAGGTTATTATCACATCGCCACTGGGTGTCGTTCCGCGAGAACTTGAACTGGTCTATCCTGCCGCCCACTACGATATACCAGTGACAGGATATTGGGACCGGGAAGAAAAGGCATGGGTATCGGGACGCCTTGAGGATTACCTAAGGGATAACAGGTACGAAGAGATCATAACCCACCTTGACGGAGCATACCGGGATATATGCGAAGAGGCCTCAAGTAGGTTGAACTTGAAGGTGGAATATACTTCTATAGATGGCGTTCTTGGCAGAGAGTCACTCAATAACCTTAGATCTAAAGCAATGGAATTTACAGAAAAGAACCCTTCAGTGGTGAGATCAAGAGACGATATCATGAAGGCCATCTCCGACTACCAGTTCGGAAGTGGTGCAGGGGATCTTCTCATAACAGATGAAGTGAAGATAAGGGGAAAATATCCGAGGTTTCAGGCCCACGTTGATGGTGAAGTATTGGCAACACTTATACCAAGTTATGGTCTTCTTGCACTCGGAATAAAGGGTGGTGAGCGCCTAAGAGAGATGGATGTTTACCAGGTACAAATAGATGATTTCATACCTAAGGGATCAATTCTTTCTCCGGGTGTGGTAGCCGCCGATCCGCAGATACGCGTTGGGGATGATGTCATTGTCACTGGCGATAAGGCCTTCGGTGTCGGTAGGGCAAAGATGAACGGATGGGAGATGGTTGAATCGACTAGAGGCCTTGCAGTTGACCTTAGGCAAGTAATCCCTCTATAACCACCTTATATAAAAGGGATAGTGGTAACAATTATATGGTATCTAGTCAGATATATATGTAGTGCATATGACCCAAAAAAAGACACAATTCGAGAATGAAACATGTGGTAACTGTAATGGAGAAGGATGTATACGCTGTGGTTCACTGGGTTATGTACTTGTCGCCCAACCGTCAAAGAAATGTGATAACTGCGGCGGGGAAGGATGCCACCGCTGTGCATATACCGGTTGGTCACGTGCAATGAAGGCAAAATGAAGAGATTATTTATCTCCTCCCTCTGAGACCAACTCTCTTACTTTTATCTTAAAGTTGAGCGATGCCCCGGCAAGGGGATGGTTCATATCAAGAATGACAGATTCATCCGTTACCTTCACAACCTGTGCTGGTATCTGATCCCCCTTAGGAGATGTTAAAAGTAGCACAGAACCCTCAATCAACTCTTCAATTGGGATCTGATCTCTTGGAATGTCTCTTACCAAGCCGGGTTCGTGTTCACCATATGCCTCCATAGGTTCAAGTCTGATCTCGGTCTCATCACCCACTTCCAGCCCTAACACTGCATTTTCAAACTCTTCAAGCAACATTCTGGAACCTACCTCAAATTCCAAAGGTTCTTCATGCTCTTCGGAGGTATCAAATACCATTCCATCATCAAAAGTCCCTGTATAATCAACCTTTATTGTGTCTCCATTCTTTATCGGAATCTTCTCATCCCCTGAGATTTAAATAAAACCCTCCCTATCCGTATGGACAAGTATGAGTTCCATCATCCATATATGTGAAACAAGATGATATGTTTATCTATCGTGGACATCATTTGTAAAAACCAACACCGTAACATTCAAGTCTTGTCCATACTTATCGCTTATTATAAGCTAGTTCTCGATGAAGCTGGGATGGAACCTTCAATGAATTATAGTGATGCAGTATGCAAGATAAAGAGCACAGTCTACGATCTTTCTAGAATTGAAGAATGGTGGTTGCTATCTTTTGGTCTGATACTCTTTGCATTTATTCCAAATATATACAGGCTAAATAATGATGTGATAACAACGGCCGATATGATAGAGCTTTTCACCACGCCGCCCCTTTACCTTTCACTAATTGTGGTATTCAGTGCACAGATATTCCTTTTTGCAAGCAACGACTACCACGATAGACATGTCGATTATCTTGACGAACTGAAAAGGAAGAGAAATCCTGTATGTAATGGAGATGTGAGGCCGGTGGATGTCTTTCTACTCCTATTTGTTACAGGGGCGACATCACTTTTTGTATCACTTCTATTCAACTTTATGACATTCATCTTTACAGCATTCGCTCTGTTTGTCTTCTATTTTTATACTGCTGAGCCGTTCAGGTTCAAGAATAAATTGGGGCTTGATATCCTAAGTCACGGAGTTCTGATCAATACCTTCCCGTATTTCTTCTGCCTTGTGGCTATGAAGGACTTTTCAGGAGGGGCACTATTCTTACTCGCCGCACTTATGATGAGAAGTGTCATGGCGCAGATGTTACAAGAGATCAGGGATTATGAGGTCGATAGGAAAGTTGAGCGAAACACTGTCGTCGCACTTGGGCAGAAGAGATCTGCATGGGTAGTCTTTAGCATCTACATGGCATTATCCTTCAGCACACTTATACTCATCACGAGCTACCAGTTTTTTGACCTCGGAGTCTCGATGTTCTACCTCTTTATTTTATTTCTCTGCGTAGCATATGCACCCACATTCTATAAACTCATCAACGCGGTGGAGTACGAGTACAGGGACCTCATCGAAACGATGTGGATGGGGCAGGGTAGAACTAACTACTGGATGGGGATCTCCTATGCGGGGCCTTTCAGTTTATACTTCTTCATAGTCTACTTCTTGCTGATCTAGAGATAGCCCCATTTAGGTTGAGATATGCTCAAACATTTTCTCCAGCTCTTCTTTACTGAATGTCACAATCGGCCTATAGATCGGAAGTTTAGACCCCTTACCATTGGTTTTCAGGTTCTCAAAAGTTCCCAAACTGTCGCATGCAATGCACTCTCCTGTGACTATCCCTTTTGCACCACTACTCAGTGCAATATTCTCTGCAATCTCGTATATCTGCTTTAAAGAGGGTTTTTCTCTTTCATCAAAAGGGACTGTGTTTAGGTGAATTCCAGTTGAGTATGGCTTCAAGAGAGCAATATTCTCTTTGGCAATCTTCTCTTCAACTTCTCCCGAATCATCATCCCACTTAACAAAGATTGGACTTATCTCGCAACCACGCTTCATCATCATCCATGAAGCGATCATCGAATTTTTATCTGAAAAAAGCGATATCAATTTCCCCGATACACCAAGAGGGAGCCCGCCAATACCTTGAATAATCTCACTGAATAAATAACACTTACGCTCTCTTATCTCGATGTGTATCTTCATTTCAGGATCTGACAAGTCGACCTTCAAGTGTGGAAGCAATTCAAGTATTTTTGCACCCATCTCCCGAGCAATATCCTGGGATGTAAAATCATGGCTTCCGACTCTTTTAACGCTTAGCGCAAAGCTCCCCTTTTCTTTAAGACGGTCTTGTGAATATGAAAGAAGAAACGACTCCAGATCTTCTAGTCCACACCTTTCACAATAAGAGAAGGA
>JAXHTN010000221.1:0-3390 GCA_034190145.1 Halobacteriota archaeon
ACTCATATGAGACGGTAGACGGTGTTACTGTTAGGTACTTTGCGGTCATTGGCACTGATGGTGAGGTTCATGTTGCAACGGATGCATGTGACCAATGTTACGGTGCAAGAAAAGGCTACAGGCAGATTGATGAAGTTATGCACTGCGTTAATTGTGGCAGAGAGTTTCCGATAAGTGGTATAGGAACGGAGAACACTGAAGGTGGCTGCTGGCCAAGCTATATCCCGATAGTCGTGGATTCTGAAGGTGTTGTTATCAAGCCCTCTGATCTCGAGGCAAAAGGATATATGTTTTCGTAACGGAAGGCCACAGTTTCTATTTGCTGCATGGTACTTGAATTATAACTTTATTTGAAGTTACCCATAACTTAAAATTAGGTTTTCATAAGAAAACAGCCAGAAATTATAAATGTAGTTACCTGTAATCATAGTGAGGAGGTGGTTTATATGATCCGAATATTGATCCCAACATATATACCCTCGGTCTACTCGAAACGTATAGAAAAGGCTGCGGATCTTGCAAAGAGTGCAGAAGTCGATGTGCATCTACTTTACATATTCGATGAGAGTATGAAGCCGTCAACTACACTCATGGGGGCGATAAGAGATCGATTGGAGAGATCCGAGATAAATGAGCTGAATATACAGGGAATGGCAGATAGATTCTTCTCAGAGTCCATGAGGGTCATTGGAGAAGACGTAAAAACTACTATGGTAAAGGGAAAGCCAATAGATGAGATACCAAAGTACGTAAAGGAGCATAGGATTGATATCATTATAATGCCCTACGACAAAACCGGTGGAGAATTACACGACAAACTCCCAAGAGACGTGGCAATCTATCAGATAAAAGGAGAAGAGATCTTAAAAGAAGTGAAGGTTGTCAACAGGGAAGGAGAGCGGATTGTAAGAAAAGAAGAGGTAGATATCCTCAATGCTAGCTACGATGTTGGCGAAGAGGTTCTATTTTTACCGGTAATATCCGCAGAGCAGAAAGAGTACGATAGAGGAGAGGTGAAACCGATAAAGGTCCACACCTTAAATATACCACCAAATTATTATGCAGTCCAATCCTTTTATGCGCGTCACGGACTCGGCCATCCTATCGCAATGGGTGGGTCTGAAGTGAGAAGAATCGAGGACGGCAGGGATGTTGATTACGTCTCATTTATGGCAGTAATTGGCGGAACGGTGGAAGAGAATGACCTTATCGGAGCAATAGCGCTATTCCCGTTCATGAGAATGGAATAAACACCTCAAATATCCCTATGCGGCGTTATATCACAGCCGGTACACGGAAGACACATGGTCTGTGCAAGATCAGCCCTCAGGCCATGTTCATCCAATATATCTCTCGTCATCTTAGCGAGTCTTAACAGGCGACTTGCATCGGGCCTAAACATCTCCGTATCTCCTTTCCTGAGAGGATGCTCGTTTATTGCTCTAAGTATCGGAATCACACCGATACCCGCCAGATCCCCAACTCCTTTTCTCACCGTCTCATCGGATTCACCAAGGCCGATTATAAAGTTTGAAAAGACAAGGTTTTTTCCATAAATATCAACTGCTTCTCTGAGTGATTTTATTATATAATCAAGCGAAAGATCGCCGCACACACGCTCAAAGATATCAGGGTCCATCGTCTCAACGTTGTATTTGATCTCAATTGCCCCGGCTTCCTTGAGTAAAAAAGATGAGTCATCGGTTGGGTATACCGATACGCCTATCGGAACTTCGTACTTCGCAAGCGTTTTTACAAGGGAAACGACCCTCTCAACCTCCTCTTCGGGAGATATAGCAACACCGGATGTGATCGATATTGCTTTTAGCATCCCTGTTTCAAGCGCATCCTCCACCATTCGGACTACCTCATCCTCGCTCTTTATCTTCCCTTCAAGCTTCGGAACTGGACAGAATTTGCAATCAAAGATGCACCTCTCACTGAGTGTTATATAAACCTGCTCCGGGCAATGTTGTAGTGCACACTCTATCTCGCCACGTACGATCTCGACACCATCCTCAAGAATTACAACCTCTCCTTGATCTTCTTTGACCTCAAGTGGTGAGTCCTTATTTATCCCCAAACGTACACGATGGCATTCTGATCTGAAGAAGAAGGATGTCAGTCCTGCACCGGGACCTGAAGAAGAGGGCGTCATTTTTTTAGGAAGTAAAGACTCGTCTATATCTGCACTTCCGATAGCAATTAGCCTCGCCTTAATCTCAGGATCCATTGCTGGTACCTTCTATCTCTTTAATTCCCTCAGCTCTTCCATAAAGGCGACATCTCTCTGAGCCTACCGACCACATCTTTAAGAACATCTATTACGTAATCAACCTCATCTTCAGTATTTTTATGACTCAGCGTCAATCTAAGAGAACCATGGGCATCAACCTCACTTAGCCCAATCGCCATAAGCACATGTGACGCTGCAAGTTTTTTAGAGGAGCATGCAGACCCTGTGGATGCAGCAATACCTTCGTTATCAAGCGATAGTAAAAGCGATTCTCCTTCTATTGCACTGAATCTGAAGTGAGCATTGTTTGGCAGACGTTTTGTTGGATGGCCGTTGAGATACGATTCTTTAATACTTAGTCCGCCGTCTATCAGTTTATCGCGTATCTTCGTCAAATGCGATATGTTCCCTTCCATATTCTCTTTTGCAAGTTCGCAAGCCTTTCCTAGACCAACGATACCTGCGACATTTTCGGTACTGCTTCTGATGCCCCTTTCATGTCCCCCTCCATGAATGATCGGCTCTAGCTTCACATCCTTTCCGACGTAAAGCGCACCGACACCTTTGGGACCGTGTAACTTGTGTGATGAGAGGGATAGAAGATCGATACACATATCTTCGCAGTCAATCGGAACCTTCCCAACTGATTGAACCGCATCAGTGTGAAAGATTATCCCGCGTTCACGGGCTATCTTTGCGATCTCCTCAATAGGCTCAATTGTCCCAATCTCATTGTTTGCATGCATTATAGTAATCAGAATCGTGTCATCCCTGATTGCACTACTGAGGTCTTCAGGGCTCACCATTCCAAATTTGTCAACACCCAGATATGTGATTTCAAAACCCTGGCCACCAAGGTACTTGCAAGTTTCAAGAACGGCAGGATGCTCGATTGAACTAGTTATTATGTGTCCTTTCTTCTTTTTGTATGCAATCCCTTTTATTGCGATGTTGTCCGATTCTGTTCCCCCGGCTGTGAATATGATATCTTCCGCATCAGCACTTATCAGCTTGGCAACTTTTCTTCTGGAAGTATCAAGTGCTTCTCTTGCTCTTCTTCCGACAGAATGTAAACTCGATGCATTACCGTAGTATTCTGAGAAGAATGGGATCATAGCGTCGATTACTTCTTGCTCTGTCTGTGTTGTAGCGGC
>JAXHTN010000222.1:0-3358 GCA_034190145.1 Halobacteriota archaeon
GCAGAGGGCGCAGGCGACAAAGGCCATAAGACGGTTTGCGAAGAACAATGACGTATCGGCAATGGTTGTCGATCACGATATGTACATGATCGATATGCTGAGCGATGGGCTGATAGTCTTTGCAGGTAAGCCAACAATAAGCGGTGAGGTATACGGACCTTACGAGATGCGTGAGGGTATGAATAGGTTCTTAAAGGAGCTAGGAATAACCTTCAGAAGGGACGAGACCAAAAGACCCAGGATAAACAAACCGAACTCAAAGCTTGACAGGGAGCAGAAGGCCAAGGGCGAATATTATTATATGTCAAAGTGATATCTTCCTGTTTATGATCTCTATTGTAGTTCCTACATATAACGAAGAGAAGTATATTGGAGAGACTCTTGATGCTCTACTTGCTCTTGGGGATATCGAGATCATAATTGCAGAAGATGGTTCGACTGATTCTACTTTAGAGATTATAAAGAGTTATTCTGAAAGGTATGAGGATATCACAATCGCTTCAGAGAAGCAAAGAAGTGGAAAAGGTGCAGCAATCAAGCGAGGTCTAAATCTGGCAAAGGGTGATCTGCTCGGTTTTATCGATGCGGATATGGCAACACATCCAAAGGAGCTCATTAAACTGAAAGAAGAGATAGATTCGGGTGCCGACATTGCAATCGGCTCAAGAAATCTTAAAGACTCCGAGATTAAGATCAAGCAGCCACCTCATCGGATATTTTTGGGCGGGGTCTACCGGAGCCTTGTGCGTGCTTTGTTGAATGTTGATGTTAGTGATTTTCAGTGTGGATGCAAACTATTCAGACGTGAAGTCTGGGAATCACTTGACATCGTTAGTGACGACTTTGCTTTTGATACTGAGTTACTTGCCAAAGCCAGTGCAAGATCTTATATAATAAAAGAGACCCCTATCACATGGAAGAACAGCGAAAAGAGTAAAGTTAACCCATTAACTGATACTTTAAAGATGTTCAGGACAGTACTAAAAGTGAGAGGGGAACTCAATGCCGACAAGTAGGACAAGAATTTTCAGTACAATTATTCAATTTATTATTGGAGCGGTAATCATTACTGCGCTATTATGGGGCATCGATACAGATGAAATAATCTCAATTCTTCTCTCAACTGATGTATTCTATTTCGTTCTGGCAGGGGGGATGTATCTGATATACAACCTCTTGATAACCTTCAGAATATCATATCTTCTTGGGAAGATGGGAATTTCCACAGATAGTCGGATCTTCTTTGCGCAGATGGGAGGGATGTTAGCATCAGACGTGACCCCTGCAAGGAGTGGTTATTTTATCTTACCATACATCCTCATGAGTCAGGGGCATTCGGATGCAACAGACGGTATGGCAGCAATAGTTGCACCTGCAGGAATTGAGTTCATAATTAAAGTGGCAGGGAGCATTCTGGGAATCGTGGTCCTCATCTCCGCCACCGCAATAGATCAAAGCACTTTCATCTCACTTCTTGCAGCAATATTCCTGTTCATGGCCATCGGATCGATAATGATAATCACAATGTGGAGCGAAGAGCGCTTCTCGTCAAATGTCCTCGCAAAGATACCAATACTCAAGAGATTCGAAGAAGACTACATACTACTCAAAGAGAAGAGCCTCGAGATAAGAAGCAGTGCACCCGTCATAATTATAATCAGTATACTCTGCTGGATCATACTTGGCCTACAGTGGTTATTTCTTGGTATGTCTCTCGGAATTGAACTTGAAGTATATGTTTACATTATCTTACACCCCTTGATCACTCTTCTCGGATTCGTCCCACTCACACCATCCGGTCTCGGAGTAATGGAAGCAGGTTCGGCAGTGGTCTTTTATATCTTAGGCCCCGGGAGTGCCACAGGACTAGCATTCTCGATACTTGCAAGAGTGAACAGTATCGGAATTGACCTGATAGGTCTTAGAAGCATCTCGTCAATTGGGGTGGCGTTAAAAGAATATAGAGAGGACAGATCTGAGAGGACAGGTTTGTGAAAACCCAGCCCTCAGACGATCCTAACTACCTTCATAACATCGCCTTGCTTGATACTGTTTACAACGTCCATTCCTTCAGTCACCTGACCAAAGACCGTATGCACACCGTCAAGGTGGGGCTGCGGTGAATGGGTGATGAAGAATTGACTCCCACCAGTATCTTTACCTGCATGGGCCATCGAGAGTGTTCCTGTCTTATGTTTTCTTGGATTGATTTCACATTTTATTGTGTATCCCGGACCACCGGTCCCGTCCCCTCTTGGGCAACCGCCTTGGATTACAAAGTTTGGGATTACCCTATGGAATTTAATCCCGTTATAGAAACCATCATTTGCCAGTTTTACAAAATTCGCTACTGTGTTGGGTGCATCCTCCTCGAAGAGTTCCAGGATGATGTCTCCTTTCTCCGTTTCGATAATCGCTTTTTTCATATTACAACCACCTTGTTAGAAGTAGATCAATGCTATCATCCTAATAGTTTATGTTAGAAAAGCATCAATATGTCAATTCTTTATGTCTCTTTGTTGTTAGGATACTACTGAAATCGTGAACACCGTCCATCTCAGAGAGCTTCATCAGCACGTCACGCTTCAAGCTCTCAATTGTATCCGTGCGAACCTTTAGGAAGAGGTCGTATGGCTCAAGAAGCTCGTAGAACTCCAGAACCAAGTCTAGCTTCTTCACCTCTTCGACTATCTCATCCTTCTTCTCATAGTCGATGTTGATACCGATATAGGCGGTGATGTTATTTCCCATCTTGGCAGGGTCGGTGATTAAGGTAAACTGCTCAATGACTCCCAACTCCTCGAGCCTTCGTATCCTGTTATGAATCGTTGAGGTCGCAACTCCGAGCTTGCCAGCCATATCCGCATACCTTGTCCTGCTGTTCGAAGACAACCACCCTATGATGCGCCGGTCCATATCGTCCATAATCATCCCCACTTACATAGTCGTTTCACAGTACTTTATAATAAATTTTTCTATTATTTTTAAAAATATTGAAATTTTTTTCATCATATTGTAATAATTACATTATTTTACCTTATTTTTAAAATAACAATAACTATGTCCTGGATCATCAAAAAGAACGATTTATGCGTTAGTTTTATATCTGTGAACACTGCTAAAGTATCATTTAATACAACGTCACCAAAAGAACGGGTTGATATCCTGACCAACCTGATCTCATCAGAAAACCTCTCTTAAAAAAATTTATATTTTTTAAGAATTGATGGGCCTTTTGGGCGGTTGACGAGGGGGTGGTATGAGGACATATTATAGGGAATATATGTCTGAATATTTTCTATATTCAGCATAATCTTTATATATGTGTTCAGGCACTTCTTATGATAGAGTCGAGCCT
>JAXHTN010000223.1:0-3319 GCA_034190145.1 Halobacteriota archaeon
GACGATTTTTGAGATTATTATTCTTTTTTCTATACTCTTTGTGATGTTTTTTTTTTGTAAAAATACATGTGCAAGAGTGAATAAGCCGAGGTTATGGGTGGATAAATGAGCAAAGGTTAAGAGTGAAATTTATGTACTTTGCCAGGTACTGATAAGTACAGGGCTTGTTAATAACCTTTTAAATAAAAAGTTGGTAAGGAATCATGCCACTTCTTAGCCTATACTTATTCTAGTGTATGATAAAGCCCTTTACCAAGCACGCCGTGAAAGTAATCATAATTTAGATATCATGTGTATACAGATGGTTATACAATTGTATATCTTTTTACTGTAAATATCGTATGTTCACAATTAAGCTTAATTAAGAGTTCATAGTCAACTGTTGATTTATCGAAATTCTCTTAAAGATCTTTACTCCCAAACCTTCTCGCAAGCCCTCCGAGATAAATCAAGTGGACCACTACACCTGCAAGTACCAAGCCCCAAATATCAGAAGCTCCACTTGCAACCTCAATAAAAGCCTTGACAGGCCAGAATGTCGGGATGACTCCTGCGACGTACTGCCATCTCCCCGGGATAAATAGTGCTGCAACAGGAAGTAGCAAGAAGACAAAGTTCAGACCTTTGAGCATGGCCACTCCCTCAACTTTGTTATCTGAGAAGATCGAAAGTATCAGTGCGATGATAGGTGCTTCGATTGCAATAAGAGCTGCAATTGGGATGATTGCATAAAATGGCACCTCAACGAGACCAATTATTGCAACTGCAAGGATCGAGTAGACGAAGCTCATGACGATCGAGAAGAGCATCCTGTATATGATAAACGATGTTACCGATATCGGTAAAACCCTAATTGCCAAAAAAACATTATCGTCCTTCTCATCAAGTATTATGAAACCCGCGATAAAACCGAATACTACAGGAGATATGAGGATTGTAAGTATCTCGATGTGCGGGTAAAAAGTGGAAGGTATCCATCCAAGCTGGGGTACAACAAGCCTTGTGATCACCATCACCAGAAGCGGCGAGATGAGCCCGTAGATCAGAATCGAATCCCTAAATATATTCTTAAAATCGTTCAGATAGATATTTCCTATGTTTGTAGCCATCCCCTTACACCTCCTAGTAATCCTCCTTTCTGTTTCAATATGATATACCTATAAAATGCTCTTTTAGCCCAGACGTAAGTGATTCCAATCCACAAAAGAAGGTATAGGACGCTGTACAATATCTCCCAAGTAGCAACTTCACCAAATGCTGACCTCAAGAGAATTAGCGAAGCCTGCGTTGGTATTGCGTAGAAGACGGGGCTCTTCAGGATACCAAAATAATCAAGCAGTGGTAGGTTGAGTATTCCCATATAGAACATCTGGGTCAAAAAGTACTCATTGAGTGTATTGAACCGCACCACAGCGATAAAACCTATCAGTGTGAAGAATAGTGATGTCAGAAGGACTCCCGTTACAAAGGCAGGAAAATTCGGTGTGAGTCCGTGGGAGAAGAGAACGATTATGAGGCTAGACCCAAGAGCGAGAATAGAAAGCGATACCATCTTTGAGACCATGTACTCATCGACCTTCAGAGGTGTTACTGTGAGTGCATCAAGTGTTCTTTCGCTCTTCTCAAATAAGACTAATGCGCCAATGAAGAGAAAACCGAGAAGTGCAGGATCGGTAAATATTATGAAAACTGTGATTCTGTCGAGTAGGTTCTCAGGTAGGGGCATCAAGAGGAGTACATACAGAAAGGTGACTATGCCGGTTACTATGTAGAGTCCGTACTTATATTGAAGCTTCATATCCCATCTTATAGAGGAGGATAGGTTACTCATGCAAGCCTCCTACCGGTCTCTTCAATGAAGATATCCTCAAGCGTAGGCTCAAGCGAGTGGATCGTCTGGATATTCTCACTCTTGAGAAGGGCAATGAACTCTTCAGATCTTCCCAGACCTTCGAGGGGGAACTCTCTTTCTTCAGTCTTTCCTTCAAGAGTATACTCAACGCGCACCCTCTGTTTACCTTTACGTATCTTTAGGGTCTTTGGACTCTCAATTAGGCTCAGTTTTCCGTCCACAATGAAAGCGACCCTGTCACAAAGCTCGTCTGCAACAGTCATATTATGTGTAGTAAGAAATACGGTCTTTCCTTTCTTTTTTTTATCAAGGAAAATATCCTTGGTCTTTCGTGCACTCAAAGGATCAAGACCTGCTGTCGGTTCATCAAGAAATATCAGATCAGGATCATTTAGTAAGGATCTTGCGATGTTCAACCTCACCTTCATCCCTTTCGAGTAGTTTGAGACCCTGAGATCACCATCATTCTCGAGCCCGACAAGCTCAAGAAGCTCTTCGCAGTCCTCTGTCTCTTTTTCATAAAACGAGCTGAAGAATGCCAGATTTTCAAGTCCGGTAAGTTTTGAGTAGAGTGCAGGAAGTTCAAAGGAGACCCCGATCCGTTCGTAGTAAAGAGAATCCCAATCTTTCAGGCTCTTTCCCATCACAGATACCGATCCTCTGTACTGTTTGAGCATACCGTTTAAGATCTTCTGAGTCGTCGTCTTTCCGGCTCCGTTCGGACCTAAAAATCCGAAGATCTCTCCCTCTTCAACCTCGAAATCCACCCCTTTAACGGCACTATCGCTTGCACCCGGGTAGGTGAACTCAAGATCCTTTACTTCAATCATTTTATTAAACCTCCTCCCTTGGTAGATCCCTCATCTTTGAAAATATCTTATCAGCATCAATTTCATCGATTTCATAGAGCTCATTCATATCTTTTTCATCAAAAAGATCCAAAAGATCATTTAATGTACGTAAAATAACTTCATAGATCTCACGTTCGCTTCTGGATAGCACTTCATGAACTGTTCCGGATTTCAATGTAGCTCTGTACAGATCTGATATTTTGATCATCATCTCAACTTGTTTTATTTTGAGCTTTATCATCTCTTGCATCTCTTCTCTTTCCAGGACATTGTAAAACGAGAGATCGAGGTAAAAATTGACGAAGAAACCGGGAAGTGATCTTGAGTTTGATAAGAGTAGCTCCCTTAGATGTTCTCTTCCGGGTGGAGTCAACCTATAGATAGACTTCGTTGGCCTGTTGTTACTTGCTACTCTTTCAATCGTTTCTACAAATCCTTCGGATTCCATTCTTGACAGAGTATTATAGACTGTGGATTTATTGAGCTTGAGCCATGAACCGGAAGCGTCAGCCTTCTTTTCAATGAATTTATAGATATCATATCCACTGAGATTTTTGCATGAGAGAAGACCCAGGATAAATATGTCGGATATCTTTACAGGTTTTGGTTCTTTGTA
>JAXHTN010000224.1:0-3284 GCA_034190145.1 Halobacteriota archaeon
ACATTAAGCAAAGAGGATCTCAATCGCTCCTTTCCGGGTAATAAAAATGGTTCGCTTGCAGAGAGGATTGCTGATAGGATATTTACAACCATAAAAGATACCAATCCGGATCTCGTACTTGATCTACACAATGACTGGATGAAATCCATCCCCTATACTCTGATAGACCCATGTTCTCAAATTGATAATAAAGAAGCGTATGAGAAGACAAAGATCTTTGCAGAAAAAACCGGTTTTCTTGTGGTACTTGATACAGACGATCTGAAAGACACTCTCTCATATAGCCTGATTCGACATGACATTCCGGCTTTAACAGTTGAATTGGGGGAGTCCTTTGTTGTAAATGAGAAGAATGTGGGGTTTGGTGTGAAATCGGTCTTGAACATCCTATCCTTCCTCGAGATGGTTGAGCCTGTTGAGGGATATTTCAGTCATGATATCGCAAAAAAATTCGAAAGCAAGATCTATAGATTCTCAAACCAACCTGTAAGCTCAACAAGTGGTGTTATCAGATTTCTTGCAAAACCAGAAGATGTTGTCAAAAAGGGTCATAAGATCGCCAAAATCTATAATTCATTTGGGAAGCTACAGGAGAATATAACGGCTTTAAACAATGGTATTGTTCTTGGTCACTCTGATTCTTCGGTTGCTTTCCCTGGTGCGCATATTATGGCTTTTGCGCTACTCGAAGAAAAAAGCAGTTGAGATATACAAGATTGTTATTAACTTTAAACTAATTTTTGACTTATCTTGGCATATCTATAGTTGACTGTTAACTCTTAAATAAATTTAATTGTAAACAATACGATATTTATAGCTAAGGTTTATATAATTGTATAACTATTTCCATATATAATATAAAATCTGAGTTTCCAGTGAGAACATTGACGAAAGTGGGTAACTCACACAGGATAACTATTCTAAATAATTGGAAATAACCATAGTTCCAAAAGGATATGTTGAAACACTCCCGGTAAGTAATGTGGAGCATTGAGTGGACAAAAGAGTACGCAAGGGACCTTACCATTAAATTGAAGAAAAAATAATCATAACCAAAAATTAAAATCCGGGCGGAAAACTGATGGCTAAGTCAATAATCATTATCGGGGCCGGTATGGGCGGTTTGGCAGCCGGCATCTACGGTCAGACAAACGGTTACAAAACACAGATTTTTGAGATGCATACCGAACCGGGTGGACAATGCACATCGTGGAAGCGCAAAGGCTACACTTTCGATCCTTGCATTCACCACTTTTTTGGCTGTAGACCAGGTTCAATTGTATACCAGATGTGGCGAGAGCTTGGAGCGTTGCCTCGAGAACTGGCAAATATCGAAGACTGCACAGCCATAGCCTCCCCGGACGGGAAAATGTTCGTAGATTATTATGACCTTGAGAGGCTAGAAAACACATTACTTAAATTGTCTCCGTCAGACTCAAAGAAGATCGGGCAATATATTGGATCTATCAAGAGATTTGCTAATATTAAAATCGATGAAGTGATAGACAGCGGTTCACTCTGGAAAATGATCACGATTCTTCCTTCGATGCTTTCAATCCAAAAATGGGCTAAGTTGAATATGCATGATTTTGGCGAACAGTTCCAAGACCCGTTTCTTAGAAAAGCATTTGCCCTACTCGTATATTCAAATCCGGATGCCCCTCTCTTCTTTCATCTTATGAGGCATAGTGGTGGAATAAACGGTGACATCCAATGGCCGGTGGGTGGAGCAGCCATATTTGCAAAATCTATTGAGGGTCGTTACCTGGCTTTAGGAGGAAAAGTACATTACTGCAGCAGGGTCGAGAAAATCCTTGTTGAGAACGATAAGGCAGTGGGGATCAAGCTAGTTGATGGGAGTGAGCACAGGGCAGATATCATCATTTCGAACGCAGACGGGCGCAAGACTATTTTTGATATGCTGGATGGTAAGTACATAAACGAGACCGTGCGGGGATACTGTACTTCACTCTCTGACGAGACTCCTTTCGCCGTAGATGTTTTTCTCGGGATTAATAGGAACCTGTCCAGTGAGCCTTCTTCGTTAGTACTATTGCTTGACCAGCCTGTGACTATAGCCAGCCACGAATATGAAAGTATAGAGGCTCAGCTGTATGGTTTCGATAAAAGCATGGCTCCGGCGGGCAAAAGCACCATAAAAGTTGAGCTCACTGCAAGCTATGCATACTGGAAGAAACTGTATAATGATGACAGAGAAAGATATAGACAGACGAAGCAGAACGTCGCCGAACAGGTAATAGAGATTTTGGAAAGTCACTTCCACGGAATAAATAAACAAATTGAGGTTATCGATGTCTGCACTTTGATGACATGGGAGCGTTACATGGGCGGAAGCCAGGGATGGTTTAATCTGCCGAATCGAAAGTTTGAGTTCTTTGCAAAAGATGATCCATCCGATAAGAAATTTAAAACGACACTTCCAGGACTATCCAATTTTTACTTTGTTGGGGTGTGGGCAACCATGATGGGGTCTCTCGTTGATAATGCAAAATCAGGAAAGACAATCATCCAGCGCATATGTAAAAAAGATGGTAGGGAATTTATAACATAGTACCTACAAAACAATATTATGTTTTAATTTGTAGTCAACAGCCTAACAATTCATACTTAAAATCTTCATCTGAAGTCCGTTCGATCCATCATTTTACAAAGCTTAGCCGTGACGAAAAATTCTAAAAAAGGTCTCTTATCAACCACATCAAATATTTAAGATCCGGAATAAAAGTCCGAGATGATATGACACGTTTGATACTCTTTAAGATGAACCCAATAGGATTCAAATCCTGTGAATAAGGGGGGTAGGTATTAGACCGTCTAAATACCACATTCTAACGCACACGCTTATGTCTGCCTCACATGGTGTGATCTGAAATAATCGAGAATCAAAACGATCCTTTGCATCTTTTTTACAGGGTTTTTTTCCGCTTGTTCAGTTCACAAGGACTCTCATGCCGCCTAATAGAGATCTGTTCCAGCTTGGACGTTGGGATGGTTAATGATATAAGAGGTTCAATATATTGACTTTAGGTAGCCCAACTCTCTCTTAAATGTTTCTGCTTGTTCTGTCAACTTCTTTTCAGTATCTTCGACCCCAAGATCCTTCGTATCTTCTACAAAACTCGATATTCTGGCCATCCACAAAACCCTCAAGCAGTCAATCACCTGAAGTTTTTCAGGTTCGTCCTTTGCGTGTTTATAAGCTGCTGCCGAACTATAAACCAGTTTTGTCCAAAGTTCCTGATCGATATAAACCATATCTTTGG
>JAXHTN010000225.1:0-3260 GCA_034190145.1 Halobacteriota archaeon
AACCGAATGCTGTTGGCTTCATAGTGGATGTTCCAGTCGATACTCCGAGAAAGATCAGTACAGGAATTGCAAGAGAGCTCATCAAAAGAGTCCCTATCTTTATAACTCCTGTTCTTGTGATTATGCCTGAAGGTTCAAAGGACGCAATAAGTATGGTAAGGGACACGAGGCCAGGTGCTCTTCAGATCCACAACGATCTACCAAAAGAAGAGCTTAAATTGATAAAGGACTCCGTAACAATTCCTATCATAAAGACCATTGGCGTAAGTGAAAGAACTAAGCTAGAGGATGTTATTATTAAAATCTCAGAGTTAAACGGCCTCATAGATGCGATCCTGCTCGACACAAAAAAGGGTGGCAGTGTAGGGGGGAGTGGAACCACTCACAACTGGGATCTGAGTGCCGAGATTGTGAGAAGTACTTCTGTTCCTGTAATACTTGCCGGTGGGCTGAATCCGAATAACGTCGCTTCTGCCGTATCGAAAGTCTCCCCCTTTGCAGTAGATACTGCCTCAGGCGTTGAATTGTCTCCCGGTAAAAAAGATCCTGGAATGGTTGCAAGGTTTATTCAGAATTCAAAGAATTGAGTTTGTATTTCTCGTAAGCATTAAAATTTTAAAGTAGTAAGTTTTCAACTTTTGTTATCTCCCATTGTTATGACAACATTTCCCGTCTTCTCTCCTGTTTCAACATATTTATAAGCCTCAATGATCTCTTCAAAAGGGTATATTCTATCAATCACAGCTTTGAATCTTCCTTCTTCAGTGAGCTTTTTAATTAAGTTTACACTCCCTCTGATATCTCTTGGAAGGGGGAATTTCACTTTTCTGTTCCCAGTTATCTTAGTAATGAGCGGCAAGAAGAGATTTTGAGAGTATAAACCCAAATCCGAAGATATGTAAACGCCACCAGGTAACAACAAAGATCTGCATTTGTTAAATGAACTTTTGCCAACTGTGTCAAATACGTAGTCGTACTTATCGTCTATTCTTGTGAAATCCTCCTTTGTATAATCGATCACTTTGCTCGCCCCGAGCGATTTAACAAGCTCAATATTCTTTGTATTGCAGGTCGCATTGACTTCGACACCATAATACTTCAGCAATTGAACTGCCGCCGAACCGATAGCCCCTGTTGCGCCGTTAACAATGGCTTTTTGCCCTTTTTCAAGCTCAACCTTATTGATGAAATTGATTGCGTAATGTGCGCCTTCTGTGCTCGGTGCTGCTTCTTCATAGCTTAGATCTTCCGGAATTTTTGCTACTCCTTCATCTTCTGATATTGTCTTGTACTCAGCATGTGATCCAAAACCACTGTCATCAAATCCAAATACCCTATCATAGGGCTCAAAAGAGGTTACATCTTTGCCTGATGCTTCAATAATGCCTGCAAATTCCGTTCCCGGTATCTTTTTCTTCGGCCTTAATATTCCTGTAAAGAACCTACTGACAAACGGTTCTGCCCTTTGTAGTGCACAGTCGGTTCGATTTACAGTCGTCGCATGAATCTTTATCAGGACTTCGTCATCTCTTGGAAGCGGTCTTTCTTGCTCTACTAACTGTAGAAGTTCAGGAGGGCCGTATTTTGATCTGACTAGCGCCTTCATAATAATTTCTCAAAGGACATTTTATCCTCTCGAAGAGTGAGAGTGTCACTCAATATCATCTGATAAGAGTTTCTTTCCTTCTTCCGTGTATTCGATGGCTCCCAGTTGTTTTAAGAAATCTGTCTGGTCATCAACCTCTCCACCTTCAACGATTTTGCCATTTACTATGCGCCAGTTGAAGACCATATTCATTGAAAGCTTCTTTCCAGTAGGTGGAAAATTTGCCCCAAAATGATTCCACTCTCCGGTATGCGTTCCAGTGGCTTTTACACGAACCCAGACCTTATCCCCTTCGGAAATGATATCTTCAATGGCTTCATGCCAATCGGGGAAGGCGTCGAAAGCAAGAGTAAACAGTTGTTTAAACTCTTCACGACCTTGCTGCTTATGGGTGTGGTCGATATAATCAGGTGACACCAGATCGTCGAAAGCATCCAAGTTTCGCTTGTTATAAGCATCGATAAATCTACGAACAACCTCTTTATTCTCTTCTACTACCATTTGTAACTCCCTCCTTACTAAAAAGTATGACCTATACGATCATATTTATGGGGTATCCTACAAATCCATCATATTCGGTTATAGTTAAAAAAGTTTACTACTATTTCTTCTATGAATTATATAGTCTATATAAGTTATATATTTGAACTTTTTAGAATGGATATAGATTTATAAACTCTAAAGACCTTATAATGTCAGGGATGGGAAGGAAAAGTTCATATGAAGCCAATGGGATTGTAACGAGAAAATTGGTATCAATTTTCAGTGTGATACTTCTGATTATCTTATCTGTTGCTCTTTTTGTAACGCCAGTAGGGGCGGAGACGGTCAATGAGACTATAGGTGAAGGTGATTATTATTCACGAAGCGGCTACTGTAAAAATGGTTGGAGTTTACGCGTTAATGTCACAACCGACAGTCCTGTCGATGTTTTTGTGCTGTCGGAGGAGGATTTTATAGGTTACGAAGTCAATGGTGACATCAATCCACCTCGTACTGGGTGGTACAGCTTAAATACAACAACGTTTCAAAAGAACCTGACTATTTCTCAGAAAGGTAACTATTTTGTCGTGGTGGATAACACAGTTGTGCCGGAAAATGGAGCAGTTCCCACAGGCACTGTTAATCTGAGTGTTGGTTTTAAAGGAAATGACCCGGCACCGGAGTGGTTAAGAGTTGTGGGGGTCCTAGTACTAATAGTATTTTTGATTATAGCTGTAATTGTTTATTTTTGGAGGTTCAGTGGACAGGATAATGTAGTAATGTGGATTTATTTTACAGCTATTCTCCCAGTTATGGGATGGATTGTTTATTTTTTCGACATTTATCACTTTTATGGTGGTAACATTAATTCTGCACTATATCTATTGAGCGCTATGCTTCAAAGCCTTGCAGCAATAATAACTCTAGTTGTCACAGTCACCCTTATTACTGTACAGATGGCCTCACAAACATCTCATTTTCAAGCAATCAGGTATATAAGACGTGATAATGTTTTTCTGACCTTTTTATTTTTATATATAGCGATGATCGCCGTTTTAGCTCTGTTACTTGGTGATATTGATAAGTGGGTTCAAAAAACCAACCATATTCTTTACCTAAATATTATTGACCTTTTAATTGTTTTCTTTATTGTATCGATTATGGGGCTGGT
>JAXHTN010000226.1:0-3251 GCA_034190145.1 Halobacteriota archaeon
GAGGGGTATTAAAAATCCTTTCCCCCGTTTTCCTCAGAGCTCGCATAAAAATATCATCTCATAAACCCCTGATTGAGGGCCGAAAATAATATATATGTGTTCACATTACCTAACATTTATGGGCGTATATTTGATTTATAGGTCCTGAAGTTGATTGTTAAATCTGAGATATATCTAGCTAGTAACAACCAATGGACCATCGGAGTATACAATGGTGCATGATGACCAATACACGCTGATAGAAGAGATATCTAAAAGTCAGAAATCGGTTCTTTATAAAGGAACATTGAAGGATGATAATAGGCCTATTCTTATAAAGACATTTAGAACAATTGATGCTTCGCCTGATAGTATCGCTAGATTTAAACAAGAGCTATCAGAGATCAGAAAAGTTAATTCTGATGGTATAATCTCTCTGTATAAGACTGAATCGCATTCTGATGAGTTTACTCTTATTCTCGAAGATTTCAATGGTATCTCTTTGAGGGATTATTACGAGAAGAACCAGCGTAGTCTTAAAATATTTATTGATATCTCACTTCAACTTGCGCAAATCCTCGGAGAGATCCATAATCATGGGATTACCTATAAAAATCTTCGGCCTTCGAATATCTTGGCAGATCCAAACAATGGGAAAGTAAAGATAACAGACCTGGGAATATCATTGATTCTAACCGGTGAATTGGGTGAGATCTACAGCCCAAATATTTTGGATAATGTCCTTCCATATATATCCCCGGAACAGACCGGTCGGATGAACCGAAGAATAGATTATCGTACAGATTTTTATTCTTTAGGCGTAATTCTCTATGAAATATTGACAGGAGAACCTCCTTTTTATGCAGATGATCCTCTTGAGCTTTACCATGCTCACATAGCAAAGATGCCAAAATCACCATCTGAACTTAATCCCAATATCCCTCAAGTGATTTCAAATATATTGATGAAACTACTATCAAAAAACCCTGAAGATAGGTATCAGAGCGTTTATGGCATAAAAAGTGATTTTGAGGAGTGCAATAGACTTTTAAATGCTATTGGTTATATTGAAGACTTTGATATTGGTTCCAGAGACTTATCAGATAAATTTATTTTATCTCAGGAGGTCTATGGCCGCAAAAATGAGGTCCTTACACTTTTATCTGCTTATAGTCGTATAAGTCAGGGAAATATTGAATTTATGATTATAGAGGGTGTCGAAGGTGCAGGTAAAACTACTCTTGTAAATGAGATCCGAAACCCCATCGATCAACTCAATGGATATTTTATCTCAGGGAAATATGATAAGCTTCAGAAAGATATACCCTACTCGGCAATTATTGAAGCTTTTTCCTGCCTTATAAGGCTGATTTTTTCAGAGTGTGAAGAGAGCATTGATTATTACAGAATGATTATTCGGGAAGCTTTGGGGGTAAACGGTAAAGTTATCACAGATGTAATCCCGGAACTTGAAATGCTTATAGGTGAACAAGAAGAAGTCGCCGAACTTGGAACCGAACAGTCGCAGAACAGGTTCAATATAGTTTTTCAAGATTTTTTTAAGGTTTTTGCAAAAGAAGAGCATCCTCTTGTGATATTTCTCGATGATTTCCAATGGGTAGATCTTGCCAGTTTGAATCTTCTGAAGATAATTATGAGTGATGCCGATCTGAAATATTGTCTACTCATATGTGCATACCGCAGTTGTGAATCGGGTTGCTATGACTCTATTTTACCATGGCTACACGAGATAAAAAAATCCTCCTTAGAGGTCAATTCTCTAGGGGTTCCTCCTCTTGCAGTAAGAGATATAAATGAGATGGTAGTAGACACATTAAAGAGTGACCCACTTGAATCTAACACTCTTAGCGAGGTTGTTCATAACAAGACGGGCGGGAATCCATTCTATACAAAACAATTCCTACAGGTCATTTATGATGATAACATCTTTGTCTTCTCTGCCGAGTCAGGGTGGAGTTGGGATATTGACCAGATCCAACAATTACAGATGATAGATGATGCAGTGGGGTTGATGGAGGAAAAGATACTCAAACTTTCAACGCGCTCTCAGGAGGCATTGAAACATGCTTCTGCTATTGGCAACAGCTTCAATCTGGATGTCCTCACAAAAGTTTATGACCGTTCTTATGACGAAACTTATACGGATCTTTATGGGCCAAGTCAAATCGGCCTTTTAGTCAAGACAAAGACCGGATATATCTTTGCCCACGAGAGGATTCGGGAAGCTTCTTATGCTCTCCTTTCAGGAGAAGAGAAGAGAAGGCTGCATTATTGTATTGGAAATCTCCTTCTTAATAGAAGCTCAAAGGAGGGATCTGGTGATCTATTCGAGATCGTCTACCATCTTAATCTAGGAATTAATTTGATAAAATGTCCCGAAGAGAAACTTGAGCTTGCAAGACTGAATTTAAAAGCCTCAAAAAGAGCGAGGGATTCGGGAGCATATGATATTGCAAATCAATTTCTTAATAAATGTATCGGACTTTTACCCAAAGATGTCTGGAATAGTGAATATGATCTGGCCCTTACGGTTCATAACATCGGACTCGAGATATCATACCTCAACGGAGATCTTGAGGCGGCAGAGGAATACTTTGATCAGATTTTATCAGAGGCAAAAACAGTTCTGGACACGATAGATGCTTATGAAATTAAAATTAACAGTTATACTGTTCTAAATAAGAGAAGAGAAGCCATTGATATTGGAATAAAGGCTTTATCTACTCTTGGATTTAAATTGCCAAAAAAGTCAAGCATGATTGGAATTTTAAAGGAAATTATTGGAATAAGGCTCAATTTGATAGGGAAAAACCGTGAAAAACTCCTGGATCTTCCTGAGCTCACCGATGCGCGTAAGCTTTCCATCTCCCGCCTTTTCTCGACCACCTGTCTTCCTGCTTACTCTGAAGACCCAAAATTTATGATTCAGATGTCGCTAAAATTCCTTTCCTTCTCTCTTATTAATGGTAACTCCAGATATGTGGGCCTCGCTTACCTTGTGTATGCCATCGTTCTTTGTGGGGCACTTAGGAATATGGAGGAAGGTTTTCTCTTTGGCAATCTCGCTCTAAAATCACTTGAAAAATATGAGGATAGCGGACTGAAGACGAAGATAATTTCCTTGTATGGAATTATGATAAATCATTGGGGTGAAGACGCAAATGAAGATATAAAATACATCGAGAAGGCTTACGAATCTACACCTGAAACGGGTGATATATTGTGGGCTTCTTACAGCCTCTTTAAATACG
>JAXHTN010000227.1:0-3239 GCA_034190145.1 Halobacteriota archaeon
ATGAAACAGTTAGGTCTCACGCGAGGAATTCCTATAGTTTTTGGTGCAGTCTCGGGAAGTAGACTCAAGATGAATGATATTGTCCCTTGCTTCTTTTTATCGATGTGGAATACTCTCGGTGATAGAGAGGCTGTCGTCTCTTCTAGTAGGAGGCTTAACTTTAACGAGTTTAAAGATAGGGTTCTTCGCCTCTCAAACGGATTGCAAGAGTTGGGACTAGAAGAAAAGGAGAAGTGTGCAGAGGTACTTTATAATGGAAATGAATTTCTGGAACTCTTCTTTGCATGCTCATTTCTAGGATCTCCGATGCCGCAGTTGAACTGGCACCTAAGGCCTGATGAACTTAGAATAGCAATCAATCGGGCAGGACCCAAAGTCCTCGTATTCGATTGCGAGTTCACTGAGAAGATACTATCTATAAAAGATGAGCTAGAGACTGTAAAAGAGTATGTAGTTGTCGGTGGCGATGGCGAGGTGCCGGAAGGTATGCATTCATACGAGGATCTGATCGAGAGTTCGCAAGCAATTAGACCCGGATCAGACTTTATATTAGCGCTGAATCCATACACTTCAGGAACAACAGGGGCGCCAAAGAACGTCAATTACTTCGATGCAGTAAGTTATCTCTTCTCAAGCTCGGTAGATGCGCCATCATCTTCATTTTCGGAATTTCTCAAACTTGCAGTGATGGAGTTCAGTTTTGCTTATTACTTCAAAGGGGACCGGATAAGAGATGAGGTGAGTAAGAATATCAGGTGTCTTATACCCGGTCCTATGTACCACGCAGGCGTTATTGTCGGGTGGATACCTTTTATCATCTTCGGTGGGACGGTTGTTCCGATGAGAAAGTTCGATGCCGAGGAGTTCTTGAGGCTGATTGAAGAGGAGCGGATAAACTGGACGTTTGTTGCTCCGACTATGCTTGAGAGGGTCATGGATCTTCCTTCTGAAGTAAGGGGAAAGTACGATCTCAGTTCGATGAGGGCGATTATCTGTGCGGCTGCACCTTGTCATCCTGATCTGAAGAGGGCGACCAACCAATTTTTCAAAGAGCAAGGGTGCTGTGAGGATGTATTTCATGAGTACTATGGCTCTGCCGAAACGATGGTGACAACCGCACTGATCCCTCAGGACTACTTGGAAGAACCTAGTCGTATTGCAAGCGTTGGTAGGGCAAGGTGTGGGGTTACGAAGATATACGACGATGCAAATGAAGATTGGTGCCCACCAAACAAGGAAGGACGACTTCTCACGAGGACCCTAATGACAGTTGCGCTTAAATATCCAGGAACGCCTGAGAAGGTACGAAGTTCTACAATGGTGGTTGACGGGCTACCATGGTTTGATGACGGACTTCTCGGACGAATGGACGAGGATGGCTTCATCTACCTCACAGGGAGGGAGAAGGAGCTTATAATAAGTGGTGGGGTCAACATCTTCCCAAACGAGATCGAGGAGGTGCTTGTCAGAAATCCGAAGATCTCCGATGTGGGCGTTATAAGGGTTCCGCATAAGGATCTTGGCGAGGTTCCGGCAGCAATAATCCAGCTTAAAGAAGGGGTAATTTCTTCTCCCGATGAGATTATGGAATTCTGCAAGAGTGAAGGTCTCTACGGCTTTAAGATTCCCGGAATCATAGAGTTTGTTTCCGAACTACCAAGACATGTCGATGGAAAACTTATGAAGCGGGAACTGGAAGAGCGTTACTGGGAAGGGATAGATCGGATTGGGTGAAGAACGATTTATTAAACTAAGGGAAATTTGTATAAAGACTGGACGCTCTAGCCGATGTGGTGTGCGATTGCAGAGAATCTTTTTTTGTTGAAAATTTTATTTGTGGGGTGATAAATAAGCCTGGTATAAGTAAGTTAAAGGAATACTGATTTATGGAAGGCGGTAGACATCATAACAGGATCGGTTTACCCGAAACAATAATATAATAGAAATTCAATAGTTATATAAAGAGGGAGATGTTTTATGGACTTTATTGACCAGATAAAAGCTTTATCAGGGCAGATTTCAAAACAATTAGAGCATTTGGAAACGGAAGAAGCGACAAAGAATGCCCTTGTTATGCCATTTATCAATAGTCTAGGATACAATGTTTTTAATCCTGCGGAAGTTGTGCCAGAATACACTTGTGATGTTGGTACAAAAAAAGGAGAAAAAGTTGATTATGCAATAATGAAAGACGAAAAACCAATCATCCTATTTGAATGTAAATCCGCTAATGATGATCTGGAAAAGGAGCACGCATCTCAACTGTACAGATATTTTTCAGTTACCGAAGTGAAAGTCGGTGTTTTAACCAATGGAATTATTTATAAATTTTAT
The DNA here is from genome assembly GCA_034190145.1 of Halobacteriota archaeon. Taxonomy (GTDB): domain Archaea; phylum Halobacteriota; class Syntropharchaeia; order DAOWMC01; family DAOWMC01; genus JAXHTN01. Next base: position 2,335 of record JAXHTN010000227.1, read on the forward strand.
AGTGATCTAGAAGAAGAAAACAAAATGGATACAAAGCCATTTCTTGAACTAAATATGCTTGACTTAAAAGAACCAGTTTTAGAAGAATTGAAACGTTTTAGAAAGGAATCTTTTGAGACAGACGAGATAGTATCAGCAGCTAGCGAGCTGAAATATACGAAAGAGATAAAAAGGATCCTTGGAGACGAACTCAGTTCGCCCTCCGAAGAGTTTATTAAGTTCTTCACAAAGCAGGTCTATACTGGTAGAACGACAAAGCGCATTCAAGAGAAGTTTAAGGATATTACTCATCGTGCTTTTAAACAGTTTGTCAATGATAAAATCAACGAAAGATTGAAGTCGGCATTAGAGGAAGTAGACGATGGTATTGCAATTGAAAAGGACGACTCTGCCTTGGGGGGCAAGATTTTCGAAGAGGAAGAAGATGATGGGATTGTCACAACTGAAGAAGAGATAGAAGCTTTTCATATTGTGCGTGCATTACTTCTTAAATCAACCGACCCTGGCCGAGTGATCTTGAAAGATACAAAAAGCTACTGTAATGTTCTGTTCGATAAAAAGACCACTCAACCGATTTGCAGATTTCATTTCAATACCAAGCAGAAATATGTCAGTTTCTTTGATCAAAACAAAAATGAAGAAAAGATACCTATTGAAAAACTAAGTGATATCTATAAATATACAGACAAACTTAAAGCTGCAATTAAATGTTATGATAAGGACCCCTCATCAACTACTACAACTACTAAGGAATTGGAATAATGGCAAAGATGTATTTAAGTGCTTGGTACTCGGGGTTACAATTTGTCATTTTTCTTGGTTAAAATTATGGGAAATTTTTTTCTTAAATCGGGTTAGTATATACACCAAAGGGAAATATATAGTCACAGAACAGAAGCAAGCCC
>JAXHTN010000228.1:0-3225 GCA_034190145.1 Halobacteriota archaeon
CATTCGACATTATCATCCTTGATTCTATCATACCTGCTATCAAGACCACACCCCAAATGCAGGGCAACACTCTTTTTATCTACTTCAAGAAGGCGCTTCACATAATTATCTATCATCTTAGCCCTAATACACACCATTATATTCGTCTTTTCAGGGATTTTTAATGATTCGAAATCGTAGTCGATCTGCTCAACAATTTCAACAGATTTTCTGTCGATTAGTATTGGATTTGGTTTCTCGTTCTCTTTTGCCTTTCCCAAAAGTGGTATAAGTAAGGTCTCCTTCTCTTCTGTCAAGACAACTTTATTCATTGGGACTTCCTCTCCTTTGACCCCACTTCAATAACGATACCAACGCTCGTAAAGTTTATGTCAGGTTCAATTCAGAATAGAGGAATGATCTGTGATGGCAAGTGATAGCAGCGTTTCCTTTGAGAGGTCCCCGTCTTCTTTTCTAATAGAGAACATAGATATTTTACCGAGGGGAAGAGCGCTTGATATCGCAATGGGTTCGGGAAGAAATGCGATATATCTTGCTAAGATTGGTTATGAAGTGGAAGGTGTTGATATCTCACAAGAGGCCATCAATGAGGCGATTAAGCTTGCAGAGGAAAGTAATGTGAGAATAGATGCTCATCAGGTCGATCTGGAGACAGAACCTTATATTAGGAGAGAGATTTATGATCTGATCATCTGTTTCAACTACCTTCAACGCAGTCTTTTCCAGGACATAAAGAACGGTCTGAAGGTGGGTGGAATGGTGGTCTACGAGACCTTTATCATAGATCAGGCAAAGTATGGAAGGCCAAAGAATCCCAAGTTCCTCCTAGAACGTAATGAGCTGCTTTACATCTTTGAAGAATTCAGATGCCTCCGGTACCGTGAAGGAGTCTTTGGGGACGGAAAGGCTGTTGCAAGCATCATCGCGGAAAAAGTATGATTATTCCCGATCAACATTGCTTTTGAGACGAAAAGATGATCTATGTGAAGTGACAATCTACAATCCATGCATGTTAAGTACCTGCAGTGCTCCGAGTGTAAGAAGAGGTATGATAAGAGAGAGATCGTCTATAAATGCGACTGTGGAGGAAGTATTGAGATCGTCTATGATTACGAAGAGATAAAGGACAAGATATCGTGGGATGAACTTCGAAAGAGGCCATTCAATCATTGGCGGTACCGTGAGTTCTATCCGATTATTGATATCTCAAACATTGTATCTCTTGGGGAAGGTGGCACTCCACTTATCAAGTCAAAGGTGTATGAAAATCTCCTCTACAAGTGTGAAAACTTAAATCCCACAGGTAGTTTCAAGGATAGGGGAAGTGCTCTTGAGGTATCAAAGGCACTAGAGTATGGTGCCAGGGAGGTCGTATGCGCATCGACAGGAAATATGGGTGCTTCGGTTGCTGCTTATTCCTCAAGAGGTGGTATAAAGGCAACAATTTATATTCCTGATGGGACGCTTGAGAACAAAATTAGGCAGATAAAGGCATATGGCGCCAACATCCGACTTGTGAAGGGAGATTACACAAAGGCAATGAATCTTGCAAAGAGGGCATACGAGAGGGACGGTCGATACCTTCTTGGCGATTACACATATAGGGGCGAAGGAGAGAAATCTGTAGGTTTTGAGATCATGGATAAGACATATCCCGATTACATAATAAGCCCGATAGGTAATGGTACTCTACTTCATGGACTCTGGAAAGGGATAAAAGAGATGAAGCTTGTAGGCCTCATAAACAGACTGCCCAGATTGATCGGAGTTCAGGCGAAGGGTTGTAACACGGTCGTCAAAGCCTTCGAGAGTGGCCTTGACGTAATCGAACCCGTGTTGCCAAAGACCAAGGCTGAAGCGATAGCTTGCGGAGATCCGATAGACGGTCTCAACGCACTTGATGCTCTCAGGGAATCGGGAGGGATGGGGATTGCACTTTCTGACAAAGATATCTCTTCTGCAAGAAAAAAACTGGCAAGGGAAGGAATTTTTGCAGAGTTATCAGGTGCTGCTAGCCTGGCGGCATATATGAGCATCAGCTCTGAATTGAAGGACTCCAAGGTACTTTTACTCGTTACAGGGCATGGTCTGAAGGATATATAATGACTCGTTGCAGGATAATATTCATTCATCTTCCTCGAAGATGAAGAGTTGATCTATTGTTGTTTGTAGAGCCTTTGCGACATCGTGGGCTAGTTTGAGTGAGGGGTTGTACTTCCCCTTCTCAAGAAAAAGAATAGTCTCCCTGCGCACTCCGACCTTTTTGGCAAGGTCCTCTTGTGTCAGGTCATATCGAGCCCTCAGTTCTTTGATTCTAGTCTTCATCTTATTTACCGGTCCTGTCGTAGTATAATAGTGAAAGGATGCAGACCAAAAGCGATCCTCCGAAGAGAATCACGAATGCGGGAGCAAATGATTCGGTGCTACCCACAAGATATATGTAGACTATCGTTACCGCACCTAGAAAGATCGTGTATATGAAAGCATTTCTTGTCGCCCTTCCAAGGTTCATCTCCATCCTCTCGTCATCCACATTATATATTGAAAAGTAAGGAAGAAAACCGAGGAAACCAAGAAAACCCACTTCACCTTCCACGAGGTATAGCAGGCTCAATATGGACAAGAATCCAAGGTACCATAATGCATTTTTCATCAGAGATCACCTTTTCTGTTGTAATGCCACCTGAGTACGATCCATGAATACGCACCCAAAATGAATAAAATTGGCATAGCATCAGTATAAGTAAGTTTTAATCCTCCTATCAAATTAATAAATTGAAGGAGGCCCATGCTCATAATGAGGAACAATAATGCGTTATTGCCTGCTTTTTCTTTAATCCTCACACTTCGCTCATCTTCTAATATGTCTACTTTTTCTTTTGTCGAGTCATATATTGCAATGACAATCGTCATTATTCCCATGAGGACCAGGAGAGAATCGGCTCCAATAAAGGTGAAATGCAGGGGAACAAATAGACCAAAAAGAATTCCGATTATTATTAAACCAAATCCCATTCCATAAATCTTTAAAATATCTTTATCCATTCTGAATTTCATAAAATCACATCCCCTCGCCTTTTCTGTTGTAGTACCGCCTAAATCCGATCATCGATACCAATAGGCTAGTAAGTACCAAAGATAGCGCCATCGGTGTTCCAAATTTGTATATTTCAAAAACTTCCAAATAGAGAACAACCGCCGTCACACCCATCACGGATAGAACAG
>JAXHTN010000229.1:0-3202 GCA_034190145.1 Halobacteriota archaeon
ACCCATCTTAATTTATCAAAGTATAAAAAGGGGAAAGAGATATGCAAGAGGATTTGAGAGTTTCAAAGAGCACAATAATTGATCTCTGGGATGATCTTAACAAGAAGAATGAAGGATCTTGGCTCTCTGTTCTTTCCGGAAGCATGGCGCCACTACTTCAAATTGACGATAAGGTACTGATACGATCTGTTAAGCCGGACGAGATCAGGTTTGGTGATATCGTTGTATTCAAAGATGCTGACAGATTGGTAGTCCATAGAGTGATCCGTAAATATAGATCCAAGGATGAAGGTGGTTTAAAATTTATTCAAAAGGGTGATGCCACAACCAATGCTGAGATATCAAGTGAAGAAGATGTTGTGGGAAGGGTAGTCTCTATTAATAAGAATGATAGAGTAATAGAGCATAATAAAGGAATATGGATGCTTTACAACATTTTTATTACACTTTTTTCCACTTCGGTATACTATCTAAAACCAAGAAACCGGACATTGAAGGGGATTTCAAGATATTTCTTTAATATAGTGAGGTCGTGCTCTAATTTTATTTTGAAGAGGATATAAAGCTATAAATTAACTTTTTGTCTTGTTAAATCTGATGATTGCAAGAAGTCGTCTTGCTGTTTTGGATAGTACATAGATTGGATGGAGGACATAGTAGAAGTAAACTATACTTCCGCTGACAGAGTACTTACGCTTAAGGGACTCGACAGGTGGGAAGATGTAGATCCAGAGATACCTCATCCTATCAGAGTGTCTATCTATCAGAAGTAGCTTCATCAAATTGAAGATGGGCATAATCCTTCTATCTTCTGATAAAACATCCTTTAGTACTGGCCTTACCATCATCCTTTCAAGAGGATTTGGCCTGAGTTTTCTTAGGACCTCGGGAGGCACTTCTGGCCCCAACATTTCATCAGAGAATTGAAGACCATAATACATGTGAGCCTTTGTTTTGTACACCTCAGAACTTCTAATTATTTGATCCCACTCTATATCGTAATGCCTAACAACCTCTAAGATGTCACATAACCATATCAAGCGATTGTATCGGTGTTTTGGAAGGTGGATGCAGAGGTGAAGTAGCTGATCCTCCGGGGACATGATAAGCGTATCAACACCGGAAATAGAGGCTGGTCGGGCCCTTTCCCAGATATCCCGGATATCGATTCTCATAAACCTATCGCTACCAAGCTTGCGTAATATATCCCAGTGAATCTCAATTATATTCCTTTTACCGGCAAAGTAGAGGTCACAGCCATACTCTTCATTGTACTTCTCAGGAGAGACCTCCTCGTCGAGCTTGTACCCCATATCAGTAAGTATCTTTTTTGCCTCGGGAAGGTTCTCCTTTTTTATCAAAAGATCGACGTCACTGAACGGTCTAAGTCCGATATCCCCATAAACCGTCTCCGCAAGTGCAGCACCCTTCAGAACGATTGTTCCAATTCCTTCATCTTTAAATACTCTTAAAACCTTGCCCAATTCTTCGTAATATGTCAAATTCTTGGCAACATTGACGTTATACTGCTTCCGTAGATAGTCAAGGACTTTTTCTGAAATGCCACATTCTTTATCGAGTTTGCTCAAATTGAGGTGTAGTAGGGGCAGTATGCCATGTTCAGCGCCATTTTTTATTATGTATTCCCAGTCCAAATCGGATGATATGGATTCTTTGACCTTTTTTAATGTGGTTTCATCCATTCCCCTCCTAGCACAGGACAACAAAACAGTATTCTCTCTTTCTAAGCTCAAGATGACCACTTTATTTAATAATAGTGAAGATGCACATTTAAGTACTTTGTGAACAACATATATTGAGGGGATCGGAATAAAAGATGGAATACGCGATCGAGACTTTTGATCTGACGAAGAAATTTATTCAAGTAGGAAGATTAACCGATTATTTATATCCGGCGAGGAAGAAAGAGGTAAACGCCCTGAATGGTGTCAGTTTTAAGATAAAAAAAGGGGAGCTTTTCGGCATTCTAGGACCAAATGGGGCTGGAAAGACCACGCTTATTAAAATTTTATGCACATTGATTCTGCCTACAACCGGAACGGCTCTTATAAATGGTTTTGATATATGTAAAGAGGGAGAGAACGCCAAATCTTCTATCGGTCTTGTCACTGGTGATGAGAGAAGTTTTTACTGGAGACTCACCGGGATGCAGAACCTTCGATTTTTTGCATCTCTTCTCAATTTCTCATCAAGTGATGCAGATAAGAAGATAGAAGAGGTCTTGGATTTCGTTGGTATGAAAGATAAGGCTGACGATAGGTTTAACAGTTATTCTACAGGCATGAAACAGAAGATGGCAATTGCAAGGGGCCTACTAAATAATCCTGATATTCTCTTCATGGATGAACCCACAAGGAGTCTTGATCCGACTACTTCTCAAAACTTGAGGGGTTTTGTAAAGGATAAACTTGTTATCGATCAAAAGAAGACAGTTGTTCTCTCGACACATCACCTCATGGAGGCCGAACAGATGTGTGATAGAGTAGCAATGATAAATAAGGGTAAGATCAGTGCTTGCGGAACGATTCAGGAGCTTAGAAGATTGACAGAAAGAGAAAAAATGTACATTGTTACCGTAAAAGATCTTTCGGAAGATACAATTGAAAGGTTGAACAATTTGGACGGTGTGATGGATCTTGAAATGCAGAGAATGCACGATCTGACTTCGCTTGAACTGAGATTATCGGCTGAAAAGGTTCCCCTACAAGACGTGATCGAGATGATAATTGATGGTGGTGGGAAGATTTATGATTGCAGCTCAAAAGAGATGGACTTGGGTGATATCTTTGCCCATCTGATCGATGGTGAAGGGGGAGTCAGTTGATACTAGAGAAAGCGTTCTCCTTCATCAAGAGGGATTTTATCCAAGAGGTAAGTTATCGTTTTGCATTCTTCTTGCAGATATTTGGCATCTTCTTCTCAATACTTACATTCTACTATCTCGCACAGATGCTTGGGACTGCAGCCGTACCTTATCTTGAACCATATGGCGGGGATTACTTCTCTTTTGTCCTGATAGGCATAGCATTTTCAAATTACCTGATGACAGGGCTGAGTAGCTTTGCAGGAAGCATCAGAAACGAGCAGATGATGGGTACACTAGAAGCGATGCTTGTAACTCCGACAAAAACCTCTTCAATAATAACTTTCTCTTCGCTATGGAGCTTCATCTTTGCATCTT
>JAXHTN010000023.1:0-14243 GCA_034190145.1 Halobacteriota archaeon
CCACCGATCTTCTCTTTTATCAGTATTGCCTCTTCAATTGCATAGTTATCCCACTCGTTTATATCAAAAGTGAGGTCTTCAGAGTCGATATTCTTGCCGCTACTATCAATTACTACGTCAGATTCCGACGTATCCGGTACTCTTTTTACACAAACAATTATATCCATGTATATGCCCCCGCATGAGGTGAAGATTGCACCTCGTGCATCTGAGCAATAGTTTAAAATTGTAATGCATATATTTTACTATTTATACAGTGTTCTGCTTTCGTAAAAAATGAATGCTGTTGGACAAGAGAAGATGAGTGAAGAGAAGACGAAGATATTGATATACCACTGTTGTAAGAATAATGACCATTGAATAATTTTTCTTTGCCATTCAGATTATATATATGTCCGTTTTAAAGTTCTAAGTGACTCTGACATAGAAAACAAACTATGCCAGTAATTCCGATTTGTAATGATTGTGAAATATGGATCACAATGAGAGAGTATTTAACCGATCAGCTCGAAAAAGTAAGTTTATAAAATTTCATAAAACTAGAGGGAAAAACATGGTTAAAATTGATCTATTGGTATTAGTAATGGTGTTTGTACTAATTACAATAATGCCGACTGCATCTGCTTTGAGTACTACAAAAGTCGAATTTGATAAAATGCCTCTCGCGCCCGGTGAGACTACAAATCTGTGGATTGATGTGCGCAATGATGGCACGGAAACACTTGAGAATGTTGTATTAAATCTTGAACAGAGTGCAGAAGCTCAGTCAGCTATAGGCATATTGGATGGCTCAGTTGGACTAAGAGACATTAAACGTCACGAGACAGTTCGAGCCACATTTACAATATATGCATCGCCTGAAGCAGATGATGGAATATATAATTTCAATATTAATGTTGTAAACGACGCTGATGGTGGCGTCGCTAGCCAAACACTTACTACGTTCACTGTACAGGTAACAGGAGAACCACCACATTTGGTTATTTCAGAGACCTCGGATAATGTTATTGCTCCTGGAACAACGAAGGACATTGCAATAACAATAAAAAATGTTGGGTCAAAAAGCGCAAAAGACGTTTTTATTGAGATAAATCCAATTCCTGAGACTGAAGATAGTGGATCGATGGGAAGTTCCGATATTGGCGGTCTAAGCAGCTTATTTGGAGCAGACATGACTGGTTCTGTCGGTGGAATGTCTCCGATGATGGGTGGCGATGAGACTCCACCACCATTTGTAGTGACGGGTTCTGGGACGAGGTTCTTTGTAGGAGACCTTTTACCAGGTTTTAGTAGAGAGATTAGGTTCAAGATTTCTTCAGATAGTGGAGCGGAGAAGGGAGTATACAACTTACCCCTTACAATTAGCAGTAAAAACGCCCGTTCAACTTCGGAATACATTGGCATAATTGTATCTTCTAAAGCAGAACTTAATATACCTGATATTAGGACTGATCCGATCGATGTCGTACCAGGTGAGTTATCCATACTTATGGTAACCGTTGAAAATGCAGGCAAAAATGATGCAAAATCGGTACGTGTTCTTTTGGCCAAGAATGAGTACTTCACCGGAACAAAGAGTGATTACGTTGGGACAATTGCACCTGATGAAGATGATACGGCACTCTTCGAGATCGTAGTATCAGAGAATGCCCCTGATGTCATACCTGTAGTGTTCTATGTCGACTATATGGATGAGACAGGAGAATACTCATTCATAGAAAAGGGAGATATAACGGTCAAAGAACGCATGATCGGATCATCTAATGGAGATGGTTCGGCATCATCTGGATCTACATCAAGTACTATAGGCGTGGTACTGCTCCTTATTGTGCCAATAATGACAGTTATGTACTTTTACTATGGTAAAAGAATGCGTGATAATGCCTCGCCCGAAAAGAGTGACAAATGATGAGCGTATCTCTGTTGTTTGAAAAGGAGACAATGATATTACAAGTGACGTAGGGTGATCCATGTATTTCATCGCATATAAAAATATCCTGAGACGTAAGTCTAGAACGATCCTTGCAGCCCTTGGAGTTACAATGGGAATAATGCTTGTGATCGTTATGGTCTCTTTTTCGCAGTCATCCGATGCAATGATGGAAGACTTCAAAAAGACGATGTCAGGAAGTATCGAGATTACGCAGAAGAGCGGTGGCGCCGGAGGTGGAATGGGCGCATTTGACCCCTCAGTCAGCGTCTTGGATGAGAGTGTGATAGAAAAAGCAGAGAGAGTGAACGGTGTTAAAGGCGTTGCATCAAGAATTTACATCTTTGTAAAGGTAGAAGATGTTGATATAATTCCAGCAGGAATGGAAGCGATGCCAAGTGATTTTCAGGAGATGATGAGCGGAACTTATCTTATTGGTGTTGATCCCAAGATGGAAAAGGAAGTTCAAGATTATATGTCCAACGTTGTCACCGGAACTATGGTCAGAAAAGGAACTCAAGGAGTCTGCGTAATCGGAGCAGGTCTTGAAGAGAAATCCAAAAAAGGAGTGGGTGACAGAATTGTCGTAACTTATGATAAGGACGAGGATGGCATCATCGAGAGCTCGGAGAAATACGATTTCGATATCATAGGAATCTATGACAGTGATTCGATGATGACAAACAATAACATTATTATAAGTCAGGATGAAGCCCGGTCAATAAATGGAATGACCTCGTCGCAGATATCGATGGTCGCTTTAGATATATTGCCTGAGAAAGAAGATGATGCTATCAGGAAGTTGAGAGTGTTACTCCCTGATGCTGACGTTGGTATCAATAAACAGATGATGAAGACGATTGATGAGTTTTCTGATAGGATGGGTCTTATGTTCTTCATGATGATGGTTTTCTCTGCATCGATTGGTTTTATTGGAATCATCAATACGATGATAATGTCAGTGGTTGAGAGGACAAAAGAGATAGGTGTTCTTATGGCAACCGGCTGGCAGAAGTTTGACGTTATTAAACTGATCATGATTGAATCAGTGGTAATTTCCATAATTGGTACGGCAGGTGGGATAGGTGTTGGTGTCTTAGGTTTGACTGCTATGACTGTACTATTCCCAGGCACAATGATAGTCTTGAATGCTCAATTGTTTATTTCGTCTGCACTCTTCGGAATCATGGTTGGCGTAGGTGGTGGCCTCTATCCTGCATGGAGAGCCGCCAGTATGAATCCACTTGAAGCATTTAGGGAAGGTTAGATGAGAAAAGATATGATAAGAGTAGAAGATTTGGTCAAAATCTACAAAATGGGAGACGTAGAAGTGGTCGGTGCAAATAATATTAACCTTCAGGTGAAAGAAGGTGAATTTATAAGCATTATGGGTCCTTCAGGTAGCGGTAAAAGTACACTCCTACACTTGCTTGGCGGCCTCGATAGACCAACCTCAGGAAAGGTATATATAGACGGTGTCGACATCTCAGAACTCAGTTACAGTGACCTATGTAACATAAGAAGGGATAAGATCGGTTTCATATTCCAAAGCTTCAATCTTCTGCCTACTCTAAATATAATCGAAAACGTCTTCGTGCCTCTGGCACCTTCCGGGATTACTAGCGAGAAGAGAGAGTACGCAAAAGAGTTGATAGATCTGGTTGGCCTGGGAGATCGTATACACCATACTCCAAACAAACTGAGTGGAGGAGAACAGCAGAGAGTTGCTATTGCTAGAGCCTTTATAAACAAACCCGATATTATTTTGGCCGATGAACCTACCGGGAATTTAGATTCAAAGAGTGGAAAAGAGGTTATGCAACTAATGAAGGACATGAATATCGATGAGGGAGTGACACTCGTCATTGTTACTCATGATCCCAACGTTGGTAATGAGACTGATAGAACGATACACATACGAGATGGAGAAATTCTCAAAGATCAGGTAAATGGTAATTCATCGAGCCAACCGTTACCAGGAAAAACTTCAGTTGCGTGAGAAATTGTATCAGTTATAGATCTACTGTTACTGATGAGTTGGGTAACTTTGAAGCCGCTCCCTTTGTACAAAGTATTTCTGCATTCGGCTTTGGCAAGACTATAACATCTCCCTCCCCTAAGGTATAATTACGTCCATCTGACCCCACAAATGTGGGTATATCTTTAAGGACCCTTAAGACAGAGAAACCGTCCATTACAAGGGGAGGAGTGCTTTGAAGCTCTTTTAATTCTTCCTTTTTTGATTCATTTTCTGAAGGCTTGGAATCCGGTTCTTTTACCTCTGAACAGACATAGGCAGAATCAAGAACAGTACTCTTTGCTTCTTCGATGATCTTGACTGCATTCTCAAAGATTTCTTTCTCATTTGCAATGAATCCGTTAGGAATCTTTGAGAGTCCACAGACTTTAGAGGAAGCTAGGTTTATAACCTTGCCTATCCTTTTGGTAAATATATTATCAATTCTTAACCTTGCGTTCTTAAGCTCATCGGAAAGGAGTATCGCCTTAGGATCTTCAGGACTGGTCTTGCTTAGTTCCATCTCCAGATCTTTGATATATGCACAGGCATCCTCATAGAATGTAGGGGAAATATTCTGAAGTCCGGCAGACTTTCTCTCAGCATCAAGAATTCTCCATAGCTCTTTCAGACTCATCCCCTCACCAGGCACTCATACCCCTTCCCATCTTTTTGAGAATTCATTTTCAAGACCGAGATTATCCAGCATTCGGCCAACCATAAAGTCTATCATATCTGATATTTCAGATGGTTTTGTGTAGAATCCGGGAGATGCAGGCATTATGACTGCTCCTGCCCTCTTGACCCTTAGTATGTTCTCACAGTGAATCAAGCTAAGTGGTGTCTCTCTTGGAACAAGGATTAAGTTTTTTCCCTCTTTTAGGCAGACATCAGCGACACGAGAAATGAGTTTGTCTGATATACCATTTGCTATACAACCCAGTGTCTTCATCGAACAAGGAGCGATTACTTCTCCATCAAATTTAAATGAACCGCTTGATATCGGGGCCTTCAAATCATCATTCTCGTAGACACAGGTAGCGAGATCATATAGCGATTCCAGATCAATTCCAGTCTCAAGTTGGATTATCTCTTTTGCACCACTTGAGATTATAAGATCGACATCAGATCGATCCTTCAAGGCTTCGAGTAACCTTATCCCGTATATTACCCCGCTCGCACCCGTTATCCCAACAACTAACCTCATCAATATCCCTAATTCCCGATCCTTTCCAAAAAGATATCAATTATTTGTTTTGAGTTTTTCAAGATAAGGTCGATCTCATCCTTTGTAATATTCTCCAGATGAACGCCCACTGTAACGACAGTGGACCTCTTTGTCTCCTTTGAGATGCGCTCAGCACCTTCTTTTGCTATCCTATCATCCCTATGACCGCTCAGTGTTATCACGGATGATGAAGCTCTGTTACTTCCTCTATCGTAGCATCCCACACCAACAGCCCCAACATGGGGACCTTCACCAAACAAATTGATGACATAATCTTCTCCCATCACGAATGCACTTAAACAAAGAGCGCATCTACCTTCACCATATTCCAGTTCAATCAAGTGTGAAACCCCAAGGACATTTCCCTTTGATAAGTTTTTATCAGAAGTATATCTATCTTTCTCAGTTCAAATACAAACTAAATAAAAATATCAACTCTCAAACTACTCGGTGATAGAACTTCTGATGACTTCGAGGCTCTTCTCAAGTGCATCCTCAATCTTATCCACTCTTGGCCCACCACCCTGTGCGAGATCCGGTTTTCCCCCGCCACCTCCACCCAGGACTTTTGATGCTTCCTTTACAATTGTTGCGGCACTTACACCCATATCTATTGCACTATCCGGAACTGAAGCAATGATTATCACATTCCCACCGACATCACTTGCATTAATTCCGATTATATTCTCATCAGCAAGACATGTCACAGATTTTCTTAGTTCTCCGAGATCGGCCCCGTCGATACTCTTTGCTATGACACTGAGACCACCGATATCAACTGCATCACACCTGAGAGATTCAGCACGCAGTTGTGATAGATTCTCTTTGAGTTTGGCGTTCTCCTTTCTCAGTTCCTTCCACTCATTGAAGAACCTACTTGTACTTTCAGGCAAGATCTCGGGCGGTACTTTAAGATTGCTGGAAGCGTCATTCAAGATCTTATCCCTCTCTTGCATCTGCTTAACAGCAGCCTCACCGGCAGCGTACTCAATTCTTTCGATGCCGTCCTGTACCCTCTCTGTTCTAAGTATCTTTATAATACCTACTTCCCCAGTCGTTTCACAATGAGTACCGGCACATGCCTGAACATTGTTGTCAATATTTAGGACTCTGATCTTGTCTCCGGTCGGAATTCCACCCTGGTATAGCACGAAACCATATCTTGATTCGGCTTCATTTCTATCAAGAACTAGGATCTCGACCTTCGTATCGCTCATTACTATCTGGTTTGCGATAAGCTCGATAGCATTCAGTTCACTAGGAGTTATACGTTTGAAGTGTGAAAGATCGAGTCTTGATTTGTCAATTCCCTTCTGCGCTCCTGCTTGCCATATGTGTTCACCGAGAACTCTTTTTGATGCCTCATGCACTATATGTGTCGCAGTGTGATGTCTGGAGAGGTTCATCCTTCTTTCAAAATTTATCCTACCATCAACAAGCTCACCGCGTGGAATAAGTATATCTGCCTTGTGAAGAATTACGCCATCAACATCCCTTACTTCACTTATATGAGCCACCTCATCCTGAGTAGAAATTAAGCCTTCGTCCTCAGGCTGACCACCACCCTCCGGATAAAACAAAGTCTGATCGAGTACTATATAATCGTCGAAAGTATCAAGAACAACCGCCTCAAACTTGCTGAGTTTCTGATCTTCGTAATAGATTTTATTCGTCTTCGGAAGGTCCTTCACCTTATCTTGATATATATCTACTGTCTTAACTTCGTCCTCTTTTCCGTGCGACTCCGCAACAAGAGAGTAGAAGTTATCGGGTATTTCAACTTCCACACCGATACTTTCGGCAACCTCTCTGCATAGCTCAGGTGGCATCCCGTGAGTATCATAAAGCCCTATGATGTCATCTAGTGAGATACTTTCGTTGTTCTTTTTATACTCTTTTGAGATCTTCTCGACGATCCTGGTACCACGATCTATCGTCTGATTGTATCTCTCCTCTTCGAGATCAAGAATTTCAACAATTGTATCAAGATTTTGTTTAAACTCCGGGTAAGCGTCTAGATGCTCTATTTGAAGAGTCACCAGCTCTGAGAGCGGAGTATGCATCTGAAGGTTCTTCATCATTCTTAGTGCACGCCTAAGAACCAGTCTAGCAAGATATCCCGCTTTAACATTTGAGGGGATTATTCCATCCCCTAACATAAATGCCAAGCACCTGGTATGATCGGAGATAGCATAAACCGACTCTACCGGTTCAATTATTGATTTTAGTTTGTCCACGGAGATTCCTATATGAGAAGCCACCTTCTTTCTCAAAGCCATAAGGTCATCATTTACATCAATGATTCCGGAGAGCTTTGCATTCTGTGAAAGAATATTTGCGTATTCGTCATCATCAAGGGAATGATCAATACCGGCAATACTCATGAGTTCATTGACAACTTCCGGAAATATCGCATCATAAACAGTCGGTGAACCTTTTGATGCCCATACAAACCTCTCAAGACCGTAACCTGTATCAACTATATACCTATCCATCTTTGCGTAAGGCCCGCCTTTACCCATTACATCGCCATTTGGTGAGTGTTCAAGATTCATGAAGACAAGTGTTGCAATCTCAAGGCCTCCGATCAAGACTTCCACACATGGGCCAGCGTTACCCCCTCCCGACCATAGAACCTCTTTATAAGTCACTGCGTCAAGGTCTGCTTGAAGTTCTTTTAATAACCCCTCGCAATATTCAAGGGTCTCATCCTTCCAGTAGATCTCTTTCTCCGTTGTGTTGAATGCGTGGTGTGCCATCATCTCAAATGTTGTCAGATGCCTGCCGCTCTTTCCGACCGAATCGAGATCTTCAAGCCTTATACAGGGTTGAGAGATGGTAAGAGGATTTGCCGGTGGTGGGATCTTTCCTGAGGTCACCCAGGGTTGGAAATCTGCGATTGATGCTATCGTCAGGTAAATGTCTCCACGCCATCTTGCAATAACAGGGTACCTACCTACCCTCTGATGATTATGTCTTTCGAAGTAGGAGAGGAACGTTTCCCTCATGGAATCAAGATTGTGCTCCTTTAAGACAGGGCTTCCTATAAATGAATAAGAGTCACATGGGGCATCGCCACAGGTCATCTTTTCGGAGTCACGAGTCCAAAAATAACCTCCACACGATCTGCATCTTCTTCTCTCAAATCTATTTTCGAAGAAATAATCGAGCTGATATTCGTCCTCAAGCATTGTAAACCCCGTTATCTTTGTTTTATAAAAACCTTTCTCTTACTCTTTGAACTCGGCGGCTATTATCCCTGCTACCGTTGTACATCCTAAAATGTGCTCGATTGTATCAGTTGCAAATACTTCGGATACACCTGAGTTCATCAACCTGAGGACTGCGTTTCCGACAAATACCGGATGCACACAAGCTACACATATTCTACCTTCCGGATTCTGCTCTTGAAGCCTCTTTGTTGCTTCTGCGATCGTTCCTCCTGTAGATATTATGTCATCAATTATCACGACATCCCTACCGGAAATATCGATCTTCTTCGGCTTAATCTCTACCTCACTTGCACTGATCCTGTGCTTTTGGAGTACGTCATAATCAAAGTCATCTCCGGAAACTGAACTGACCAGGTTCATAGCACCTTCATCCGGTGCAATAATTATTGGGCTTTTGAGATTTAGGGTTTTTATCTTGGATCCGATAGCTGGTGCAGCATTGAGATCTGAGGCGTCGCAGTTGAAGTAATCTAGAACATTTTCATCATGGATGTTGACAGTGTATACATGATCGGCAGATATGGCTTTTGCGACAGCTCTCGAACTTACTGCCTCTCCTGATAAAAATCTTTTGTCCTGTCTGGCATATCCGAGGTATGGGATAACGACATCGAGTCTACCAGCCTCATCACAGGCATCGATAAGTTGCATAAGATGTATGAGATCAGTATTTGTAGGCGTGCTTTGAACTATTATAACTTCGCCTGAGATCTCACCATGAACTCTTGTGTACAACTCACCATCGGGAAAAACTCTGAACTCACTCAAGAGCAATTCGCAACCAATTTCACCAGCAATGCGTGATGCAAGAACCTGAGACGCCGGACCTGCTACGATTTTCATATGCTACTCCAAACTTTTTACTATCACTGTACCGGGACTGTTTATTAAAAGATCGGTTTAACTATACCCTCTTGTGCCTGAGTAATATGTTGCAACTACCTTCCCTTGAGACCATACACGGTCCAACAGGGTTCTGGGGCGTGCATACTCCTCCAAAGAGCGGGCATTCGTCTGATGTTATTATTCCTCTAAGTACTTCGCCGCATTTGCATCCTTTCGGCTCCTCAAAGACCATATTCTTGAGGTCTTCAAGTTCGCCCTTATACCTCTTTCTTGCGTCATATCTCTCGAAATCCTCACGCAAAGAGAGCCCACTTCCGGGAATGGCTGAAAAACCCCTCCAGCGAGTATCAGTCGGCTCGAAGACCTTGTTAATAACTTCTATTGCCTTTGAGTTACCCTCCTTTCTTACCACTCTACTATACTCATTTTCTACCTTGGCCACGCCGTCTTCAATCTGTTTTGCAATCATGAAGACACCCATGAGAAGGTCGAGTGGCTCAAATCCCGCAATTACCTGAGGGACATTAAACTCATCTGAGATGAATTCATATGGCCTCATCCCGATTATCACACTGACATGCCCCGGATCTATGAAGCCGTCGATCTTCAACTCACCCATCCGAAGAATTGCCTCCATCGCCGGTGGGATTACCCTGTGACACGTGAGAATAGAGAAATTATCAGGGGGTTCACCAAGGATTGTTACCGCGGTGGGCGGAGTCGTCGTCTCAAATCCCACAGCCATGAAAATAACTTCTTTATCTGTCTTTCTTGCAAGCTCCACGCTCTCGTTTATGCTATAAACCGTTCTTATGTCACCCCCCTCTGCCCTGACCTCGGAAAGGGACGTATCCTCGCCAGGGACACGCAGCATATCCCCGAAGGTCGTGATCACCTTACCACTCCTTGCAAGCCTGATCGCCTCCTCTATCTCAAGAGGTGTTGTGACACAGACAGGACAGCCTGGACCCTGCCTGATATTTACACCCACTTCGCTTAGCATATCGTCGAGGCCATAGCGAACGAGCGTATCCTGATGTGTACCGCATACATGCATCACCTTAATATCAAGATCCATTCCTCTAAGTCGGTCAATAATCTTTTTTGCTGTTTCTTTATCCTGGAATTTGAACATACTACCCCTCAATATCCACAACAATATCCTTGATCAAACACTCGTTTCCAGTTACAATCTCAACAGGTTGATCGCAGTTGGGACACGATAACCTGGGAAGGCGCTCATGTGCAAGCATCTCATCTTCATAACCGATCCTCCCAACATAACCACAATCGTCACAACGGACCGTTGCCTTCATCTCTTCAATGATAAGATCCGAACCTCTAAGTATATCCGAGTCCTCTGAGAGGACTTTGTATGCAAACTTCATCTGATCGACTCCAAGAAATGTCAGCTCTCCTATCTGAAGACGGACTTCAGTAACACAATCAGCATTGTGATTACTTGCTTCTTTTAAAACAACCTCCACAATCTGAGTCATAGTGGAAAACTCGTGCATGCAACCAATTCAGGAGAGGCCTGCCTCCGTATCATCGAGGAGCGCCTCCCATATCTTGAGGCTCTCTTTGGCCTGCTCTTCATTCATCATCTCGATTGCAAAACCTGCATGAACGATAACGTACTCCCCAACCTTCACATCGACCAGAGAGATGTTAACAGTACGTGTAACCCCCCCAAAATCAACCTTTGCTTCGTCACCGGATATCTCGAGAACCTTCGCAGGAACCGCAAGGCACATGATTAAAGGTTGTTCTGAGATACCATAATGTTTTTTGAAAAAAGATAACATCTCTTTGTATACAAATTAATCAAGGAATGGTTTGATCATGATCAGGAGTTTTGATGGAAAGGAGCCGAAGATACCAGAGTCGGCTTTTGTAAGCGAGGGAGCCTACGTTGTCGGGGACGTAGAGATCGGTGAAAGATCAACAGTATGGCCAGGAGCAGTTATCAGGGGGGATATGAATCCTGTTAGAATCGGAAGTAACACCCACGTCGAGGACAATGTGGTGATCCACGGGGGTCTGACACCCGTAACGATCGGAGATAATGTTATTATCGGGCACTGTGCAATGATCCACTCCGAGAAAGTTGGTAACAACATATTGATAGGCATAGGCTCATCACTTCTGCATAACGTGGAGGTTGGTGATCATTGCATAATTGCCGGAGGTGCACTTGTTCCTGACGGAATGAAAATTCCAAAAGATTCATTTGTCGCAGGAGTTCCGGCGAAGATCAAAGGAGAAGTATCAAAAAAACACTCGATCTGGATCGATGGACCGATTGCTAATTCTTATGTAGAACTTGCAGCAAAGTATAAGAAAGAGAGATTGTGAATATAGTGAAAGATACCCGGTGCTAATTGGCAGACGATATTTTTTATTTTACAGAGTAAAAGCGGATGATGTGAAAAAGATGGATGAAGTAAGAAGATCTCTTTTGATTACAACATCGATAAGTCTGTTATCAATAATTGCGGTCATTTGGTACACGATGGATGGTGAGGATATGATATACTTCACCGACATTGACTTGCGTTATATTGCTCTTGCAATTGTTTTTCATCTGTGTTCCTGGTTCATGTGGAGCTCTAGAATGAAGATACTCACAAGGGCTACTGGTGGATTCATCTCTTCTCTTACTTCATTTAAGATCCTCTTATGTAGCCTCTTTGCAGCAGGAATCACACCATCAGAGGTAGGAGGTGAACCGGTGAAGATATACCTTTTAACCGAGGAGAATATGAGTCTTGGTGATGCAACTGCTATCGTCTTTACCGAACGATTCCTTGATGTGATATTTCTCGTCCTGATTTCACCAATCGGGATATTCGTCTTCCGTGATATTGTCCTGAAGGGAAGCCTCATAATAATCCCCGTGATAGCTGTAATCTTCTTCTTCGGTGTATTCTCAGTTGTTGCATTGATAATGTTTCGCCCGGATCTTGTCAAGAGAATCGCAAACGGGACTTTTGAATTTATTCTCAGAGTCTGGAAGAGTGAACTGATAAGAAATCTCAGGAAGTACATCGACGAAGAGATTGATACTTTTGTTAATAGTATGTGGAGTATGGCAAGAAATGGGTATGGATTGGTTACAGCTTCGGCTTTGACTGTTGCGCGTTGGGGTCTGGAATTATGTATAGCACCACTGATTCTTCTTGCTATCGGTTCTGAGCCGTATATACTTTACGCTTTTGCAGCCCAGATACTTCTTGTTGTACTTCTTCTTGCACCGATAACACCGGGTGGGAGTGGAATCGCAGAGCTTGGCTCAACTGCAATATTTTCTACGTTTATTGAGGGTGCTATGGTCGGAGTCTTCGTTGTCGTATTCCGACTTGTGACCTATCACTTCAACCTAATTGTTGGGCTTGTCGCAAGCATCGTCATTCTGAAGGATATGAGTGTTATTAGGCGTTTTTTGCATTAGGATTTGGTAATACCTAATCATAGTATTGACCGCAAATACTCCATTGCCGGGATAAGACAACTTATTTCTTAATGTAAACTCAGCCCTCAAATTTTCTGCCCGCCGATCACCGACCACAGATGATACTTGATATAAAGATCGACGTTTACAAAACCGATCTCTCTCAACCACTCCATCTGTTTTAAGAAGCTGTCATGGATGTCATCACCTTTTTTCTTTGGGTGATCGATCTCGTCAACATTTCGTCGCTTCCAGTTCTGAAAATGATCGTTCCACCTTTGATAATGAACATCCATATCCCCGGATATCCCTTCTCTAGCACCCTCTACATGTTCAATCCAGAAGTAAAGGCTCTTCAGTTGGGCATCCATATAAACGGTCTTCATCTCATCAATGTTGAAGAACCATCCTGAACGATTAAGGAGCTCAAAACACCGCCGGTATATCCTCTTCTTCTCGGAACTCTCAAGATGATGGATCGCAGACATAGAAAAGATCGCATCAACGCCCTCGCCTCCACCCACTACAATCTCACGCTCCCAATCCCCCTCGATAGGAGAGAGTATGAACTCAACTCTTTCCCCAAAACGAGATAACCGCTCTTTTGCGATCTTGAGAAAATCATTCGAGAAATCTACCCAGTAGCATTTGGAGTCAGGATACCTTGTAAGCACCTTCTCGAGGAGTATACCGCTACCAGCACCAAGATCGATTATTCTAGGGCCAGTTTTGCACTCAAAAGATGCGATCTTGAGCGTTTCGTCCTGGAGAAGATCGTATTTTGGAACGAGCAGTTGTGCCATCTTATCATAGGTCTCTGCCATCTTGAAGAACCTTTGATCATCGTCATCTTTCATAGTAGCGCCCTTTTGTTTTTTATCTTATTGTTCCTACTTTGACACCCAATAGATACTTGTACAAAGGTGTGACAAGGTTGAATCCGAAAACCAGATCGTCGCCCCTTCCAAAAAGCCTGTCGTAGGTCGGGCTATTACAGACCAGGTAGAAATTCTTCCGCTGGTACCAATCTCGTAGCTCTTCGGGCTTATCTTCATAGAGCATCCTCTTGTATTTATCCCCTTCTAACGTGAATATCTGTTCTTCCAAATAAAACGAGATTGCCTCTATGAATATCCCCGGATCCCTGTCCAATCCTTCTCTAAATTTATCCATAGTCTCTTTTGAAGCTGCATAAAATCCCATGCCATAGCGATATGACTCTTCTGTGATCTCAAAGAAGTAGGCAGGTGCATCTCTGCAGTATTTTATCAGCCTTTTGAAGGTTATCCACATAGTAGTTTTATAAGGTGATTTGTCCTTTGAGAATCTTGTATCTCTATGTATCCTAGAAATCGTCTTATTGATTTTTGGACTTACCTCAAGGTACGGGTCTATTGTTAGCATAAATTCGCCCATCTCCCCGGCTAGATGTCGGAAAGGTTCAAGCAAAAAATTTTGATAATCTAACCTGTTTGACTCGAACCACGCTTTGTTATTATTTACCTTTAAATCCCTCAAGAATTTTAGCGTATCTT